>NZ_JBANEW010000062.1:0-3459 GCF_049890855.1 Lacrimispora sp. 38-1
TTCCTTATCTTCATACACTTTAATGCTTTCTTCATGCCTCAAAGTATTGGGACCTAAGAATTTCCCTGTCTCCCAGTGATCCTGAAACGTTTCAGGCTTTTTGTTATCTTCCTTTGCACTGGAGCTGTAATTATCTTTTTTATTGTTTTTCATATCGTTCACCTCAAAGATAGTATGGTATAAACAGCTTTGAATATACATATTATATCCCTGATTCGTTCATTTTCTCATTTTCGAGCAATAAAGAAGCTGAGTATTCATATAATATAAAAAGCTTGCTTTCCTGAGGTTCACATGCAGACAATCTATAAGAAAACGAAGTCAGATGTCCTCCTTCATAACGACATACCTGTACTTACCTATACCATTCATTATCCTTCTTTTACATCAACCTGCAGTTCTGATACTGCCCCCGCCATCAGCCAGTTCTATGAGATACAGTCCCAGCAGGCAGAAAAATACTGTCGTGAGATTTTATACCCTCAGGCTGTTGAAAATGCCATGTATGCAAAAGACAATGATTTTCCCTTTCACAGCTATGAATTCTTGTCTGATTATGTGGTGACATATAACGAGGATTGCATTACAAGCCTCTATATCGACCAATATTCTTATTTGGGCGGAGCCCACGGTAATACACTGAGACAGTCTCAGACCTGGGACTTCCAGACAGGAAATCAGCTTCATCTGACAGATTTTTTCCCTGACGTGAAAACACTAAATAATACCATCTTTCAGGTGATCGAAAATGAAATCACAGCTCGCATGAAAGATGCTCCTGCCTCCTACTTTGACGATTATTCCCATCTGATCCGGGGGAACTTTGATATGAACGCCTTTTTCTTAAAGCCCTGCGGCCTTGTCATCTACTACCAGCAGTACGATATTGCTCCATATGCCTCCGGTATTCCGGAATTTTTCTTTCCTTTCGAGGGATGCAAAGAAGATGCCAGTTCCTGAGCTGCCTGCTCATCCCCGGCTAAACGAATGGTCCGGTCATCGATACAGCAGATGGCCGGCGATTTTCTGATGTCCTTATTAAGTCGTAGCCCGCATGCTCCATCATCAGATCCCGGATCTTTTCACCTGCTTGCTTTTGCCTCTCCTCTGGCAGAATATCAAATAAAATCATTTCCCCGTTAAAATCTATGTAATTTTCAATCTTAATGTTTTTACTCATATTTCCATCTCCTTCCCTGTAAAATGTATGTGATACAGATTGTACCTGTTTCCAGGTATCTTCTCTTTTAATCATCGGAAAGAAGGGAACTCATTGGTTAAAAATGTAAAAAAGCCTATTGGCGCAGCTTATGTCCGGGTAAGCACAAACGATCAGACGGAACTTTCTCCTGCTGCACAGCTTCGTGAGATTAAAAATTCAGCAGGTGCTGATGGCGTACTGATCCCTGACGAGTACATTTTTATAGAAGAAAAAGGTATCAGCGGACGCCGTGCTGATAACCGAAAAGAGTTTCAGCGGATGATTTCCATTGCAAAAACACATCCATGTCCTTTTCAATATCTCTATTTATGGAAATTTTCACGTTTTGCACGAAATCAGGAAGAAAGCATGTTTTACAAAAGCGTACTTCGAAAGAAATGCGGTATCACTATAAAAAGTGTTTCAGAACCGATCATGGAAGGCATGTTCGGACGACTGATCGAGAGTATCATTGAATGGTTTGACGAATATTATTCCATTAACTTATCCGGGGAAGTCACACGGGGAATGACGGAAAAAGCACTAAGAAACGGCTATCAGGCCGCTCCCTGTCTTGGCTACCGCGCAGTGGGGGAAGGAAAACCTTTTATTATAGAAGAAAAGGAATATGAAGCCGTTGTATTTATACATCAGTCTTTTTTCAACGGGATGGATCTGGCTTCTATTGCAAAAGAGGCAAACAATCAGGGATATTGTACCAAACGTGGCAATTCATTTGACAGAAGAGCGGTGGAACGGATATTAAAAAATAAATTCTATGAAGGAACCGTTACCTGGAACAATATCTCGTTTCAGGGTTCTCATGAAACAAGGAAGGAAGTCACTTCTGTGTTTAAGGCAAACCAGCAGCGGCTGAAACAGGAATACAGACCCAGAAACCGCAGGGAAGTCTCCGCCTGCAGGCATTGGGCTTCAGGGCTTTTAGTCTGCGGCTATTGCGGAGCCAGCTTAGGATATAATGCCGGAAGCAAAACCGGACATCAGTCCGGCTACTTTCAGTGCTGGCGCTATGCAAAAGGGCTTCATAAGGAATCCTGCTGTATCTCTGATAAAAAGGCGGAGTCTCTCATTATTGAATCTTTACAGCAGGTCACCGCTGCTGCCGGAACCAGCGAATACACCAAACGGACTGCATCAGAACAATATCTGGAAAAGCAGCAGTTAGAATCTGCACTGGAAAAGCTCCATGCAAGGAAAGGTAAAATAAAAGCAGCTTATGAAAATGGAATTGATGATCTGGAAGAGTACCGCGCTGGAAAAGAACGCTTAAAGAAGACAGAAACAGAGCTGAAAATCAGGATAAAATCCATTGAGGCTTCAAAAAGCGCTGTGGATTCTCACAGCAGGGACGTATCTTTGTGCAGAATAAGCAGCGTCTGCGACATACTGACAGATCAGTCGGTCAGCAGCGAAGCCAAAGGAAGGGCGTTGCGCAGTGTGGTAAAAAAGATTATTTATGATAAGAAGTCCGGAGAAATGAGGTTTATTTATTATATACATTTGCCTTAAGGTCCGCCATACTGACTCATAATGAAGGTAGCTATTTTGGGATTAGGTGTTTTAATATTTACAGGATACTGCAACCTTTTCTCATATCTCCACATTAGCCGCACACTCCTTCCCATGGCCATGGATCATTTACCCAGGACCAGTAATTTTCGTCCATAACATGGTTTGACATTAACGGACCACAATACTCCTCATAGGCATGCACAGCCTGTTCCCGCATATTTGCAACATAATGATAATAATTCAATGCAGCCTGATCACATGGATGGGTATCAAGATACAGAATTACATCGTCCATTGCAAAACAGGACTGGAATATCTGCATTAATAACATATCGCAATCAACATTACAATTTGCCATCACTTGCACCCTCCCATCAAAAATGGTTTAAATAAATCCGGGAAAATAGTTCCCATTTCAATTGCTGTATCTACAGAATAAAGTTCCTGCCATCTCTGCCATGGAACATAGGCCATTCCAACAGGATACCGGTCAATGTTCTCAGCACCTGAACATTCAGCTGGCTTTGTATCAGTATACATGCCGGGAGCCATACCCATTGGCATATTCGGTTTCATGCAGCATGGGGGCATATCCGGATACATTCTCGGGCATGGAGGCATTTCCGGGCACCTCATTACTGCGGGGGAGACTGCATGTTCCGGACATTTCATTGGCTTGGGAGGCATCTCCGGGCATCTCATTACTGCGGGGGAGACTGCATGTT
>NZ_JBANEW010000063.1:0-221198 GCF_049890855.1 Lacrimispora sp. 38-1
TTCGTGATACTCAGCTAGATAGACTGTGAGGAAACGAAATTTAAGTAAGGCCCCATGGTCAAGCGGTTAAGACATCGCCCTTTCACGGCGGTAACACGAGTTCGAATCTCGTTGGGGTCACTGAATGCAAGTAGTTCAGATTTATAATTTAATGGCGACATAGCCAAGTGGTAAGGCGTGGGTCTGCAACACCCTGATCACCAGTTCAAATCTGGTTGTCGCCTCTCTAAAACCCTAGTAAATACTAGGGTTCTTTTTTTTCGTGTTGCATTTCATGTTGCATCTCACTGAAATAAGTATTTGCAATCTTGTTCATTTCTTGTGCTTTTCCTGTCATAGTATGACGATATACATTTTTTAGATGACGTATAATTAATTTCGCAAATTTAATTGACACAGCTTTGTAATTCTGCCTGATAGACCTTTCCACTTCTCGGCTACAAAATCAGGATAGTCAATGAAGCGATCACCTGCGTAAGACTTGGGGGATTTTATCACCCACGAATGATCGGGTGAAAGTACCATGTTCTTACAAACATGAACCACGTTGCCATTAATATGCTCGGTATCGAGAGCGCATATCTCACCACGGCGCATCGGGCCAAAAGCAGCAAGAAGTATTGGGATCTCCAGATCAGTACCTGAAGCAAGTGGTACTGGTTTGACGGTGCCGGCATGATGGTCACAAACACATGGTACAAATATAACTGTGATTGGTATTACCTGGGACCAGACGGGGCTATGTGTAAATCTCAGCTTGTAGAGAACTCCGGAAAGATCTATGCAGTAGACACTGACGGAAAGATGATAACAGAGCCAGTGAAACTTACACCAGATCAGGATAGGATTAGTGAAATAGTACTAAATTTGTTTGGCAAGGTTACCAATTGCCCCGTTAGATATAAGATGATAATATAAATGCATTCTAAAACATAAATCAAATGCCGAAATCCCAGAATACTATAATCGATTATATTAAAAATTTACAAGTCATTTGTTACGTTCAGATGGCTTTCTTTTCTGCACTTTATTTTTTGATTTAGAATATTTATAACAACTATAATTACAAAAGATAAATTTTGGAGGTATATAGTATGAAAAAGACAAGTAAATTACTAAGCTTCATGGTCGCTTTAATTACAACAATAACAATGTTTTTCACAACTAGTTTTGCATCAACAGCCAAGCAGTTAGATCTTTCTGAATGGAAAAGTGTGACATTAGCAAATGATTTTCCTGAAGATCCTCTTCCGAATTGGAAAATAGACTCTTCAGGAACTTCTGTAACGCAGACTATTAATGGTAGGCCTGCAGCATTAATAGGCGATATTGAATGCAGTAACGCTAAAATAGAAGGGTCATTTAGTGTTGATTCTACGGTTGGTGATGATGATTATATTGGCTTCGTCTTTGGTTATAAGGATATTGGGCATTATTATTTATTTGATTGGAAACAGAAAAAACAAGTGGTTTCTGACAAAGGAACTGCGGAACAAGGAATGAGCGTAAAACTTGTAAATACTGGTGAAACAATTAAAGAAACCGATTTATGGCCAACTACAAGTAGTGGAAAAAAGGTTAAGACTTTATATCATAATGGTATTAGCTATCAATACAAAACTGTTTACAATTTTGAATTAAACTTTAGTGGCCAGGGAAGCATTAATATCGTAATAAAGCAGGGAGATAAAGTTTTAGATAATATAGCAATCGATGATAGTACATACACTTCTGGCAAATTTGGTTTCTATAATTTTTCTCAAGATATGGTTACATATAAAGGTTTTACTACGGAAATTTTAAGACCAGTTTTAAAAGCCAATGGCGGAGATTCCAAAGTAGATTTAACCTGGAACACAATAACCGATGCAACAAGCTACACCATTAAGCGTTCCACAACTGCAGGTGGCCCATATGAAACAATATCAACCGATGTAACAGGTACTATCTATACCGATACTAATGTTACTAATGGAACGAATTACTATTATATTATAACTGCAATCGTTGCCGGCAGGGAAAGTGGTAATTCTAATGAGGCCTCGGCTACTCCAGAGGCATCTCAAACACCTCCCACAACTGAAGCTAAATTAAAAGTAGTTTTAGAGGTTGCCGAATCACTCCGATTAAGCGTAGATGATGATTTGAATGTTAATACACAAATGTCCTGGTCTTCTTCAGATCAAACAGTAGCCACAGTAAATGAAAAAGGAATAGTGACAGCTCTGGCCCCTGGTAATACTATTATAACAGCAAAGAGCGTAGATGGCTCCTATACAGATTATATAAACGTTTTAGTTGTAGAGAATGCAGACGATTACAGACTTGCAATTGATTTAAAAATTGGAGAAACGGCCAGACTAACAACAGATGACTTCACTAATACAGCTAACGTCACATGGGCTCCTATGGATTCATCAATAGCCAACGTAACCAGTAAGGGAAAAGTCACAGCACTAAGCAAAGGATTGGTTTTAATCAGTGCAAAAGATGCAGACGGAAATATTATTGGCCGTGTATATGTAAGAGTAAGAGAATAGTTTGATTAAAGGCGGGTATCCGGTATTCTGGACCCGCCTTATATTAATGCTTTTTATATATGTAGATGTATACAAGGTATTTTGGGCAATCATTAAACAAAGGTCATAGCCAAGGTGGAATGTCCTAGAAAGCACTGTAGGGTAGTTGCTGGAACTCCATTCTATAAAGCAGGGAGCCGCCGTAAAGCGGATTTTATGGCTGGTTGGGGTCAATGCCAATAAGAATCAGAATAAGCCTTTAAATGCCTGTTAAATATAATAGAGGTTAGCTGTTCACCATCTCTTATTAAGATAAATTTGTCCTCTATATCTGTCCAACATAAGGTACGAAGTTCAGCAATTTGACAAATTAAGTAGAAATATAATTAAACAGCAGGACTAAATGTATCGTTTGCTTCTAAATTTCGTATAGATTCTCTCATATATTATGATATTGGTTGTATTTAATTAATTTATAAATTATAATAAAGGTATTATTAATAGATAAGGGGATACGCATGAAAAAGTTTATAGTTATATTGTCTTTAGTGTTCTCGATTTTAGGTTCAATTGTAAGTCGTGCTGATGAATGGAGGCAGGACTCTAATGGCTGGCAATATGTATACAGTGATGGCACTTTTGCGAAAAATAGTTGGCTTAATGATTCTGGGTCTGGTAAACGTTATCATTTTGATCAAAATGGGTATATGCAATCTGGAGTTGTGAATGTGGATGGAAAGGAATACTATTTTAATGATGCAGGAGAACTTCAAAGAAATAGGTTAATACCAGATGGACGCACGTTAGATTATAACGGAGAAATAATTGATAATGTAAATGATGGAATAACGATTCTTATTGCGTGGATTTCTGATGTAAAAGTTGGTAATGGTAAAGCTATTAGTGTAGGTATTACGAATTTATGTGATAAAACTATTTCCATTAAAAATGATTGTCGAATGATAAGCAATGGAAATGTGTATACCTTATATCTATATGATGCAAATACACATGAATTTTATGGGGAAAAAACCATTAATCCGAAAGAACAGGTTATTATGAATTTTATCGATCATAATAAATCAGAATTTTATATAGATAAAAGTAGCGTTCTTATGTTGAGAACTGTAATTAATGACAGTGAATATACATGTTATGCTGTCGGACAAAATGAGTATGTCCTACATGCATCGTCAGAGAAACTTAAAGAACTTAATAGTGAAATAAATTAATTCCCGTGCTTAAAACTAGGTTGAGTATTGTTTCTATCAATAGGCATGATCCGGAACATAAAAATATTAAATGTATTAATTGTTTTGAGTATAAACCTAAGTGGTATGGCGTGAATAAAATTGAGCATTGATGAAAATGAAAGGGTATTAGGGCTTCTCCTCTGCGTAAGCAGAGGAAAAGCTTTTTTTGTTTTTAGAGATAGATGCAAGCTGCTCAGCTTATAAATTACCTTGCCTTTAAAAAATACCTTTAGACAGTTTAACAGATTTACCTGCACGCTCTCCGAGATGTTGTAATGTTTTCGTATTATCCTTACATCAAATCAACCAAGGAACAATACTCAAAATCGAGTGGAAGTATCTTGTTTAAACACGGAATGCCTCCTATAAATAACCAATAGGGAAACAGATGACTGTTTCCCTATTGTCTAAATTAAGATAGTTTTTCAATCCAAGCAGCGAAAGCAGCTAAAAAACCGTTCAAAAATTCTTTAGTAGCTTCGTTATTTAACTCCCCATTTTCATCGATCAGTGTATGGAAAGAACCAATATACGCTTCAGGTTGAGCAAGGGTTAAAACATTTAGAAAAGCCAGTACCTGTCGTAAATGATGATTTGCACCAAAACCGCCTATGCCGCCTGGTGACTGGCTGATTACGGCACCTGGCTTGCCGCTCCAGACATTTTCACCATAAGGTCTGGAACCGATGTCAAGAGCATTTTTCAGAGCTGCAGGAATAGAGCGGTTATGCTCTGGTGTAATGAACAGTACGGCGTCTAAATTCTTTACTTCATTCCGAAATACCGTGTATTCATTCAGATCTTCACTATCATAATCCTGATTATAAAGCGGAAGTTTTCCAATATCGATGATTTTAAACACATAACCTTCCGGCCCGTGATTTTTCACATAGTCTGCAATGCTTCCGGAAAATGAATTCTTTCTTAAACTACCATTAATAATTCCAATTGTCTTACTCATAAAATATACCTCCATTTCAAATTTGTTTTCTATTTATTGATTACATACAGTAAATCTAGTACGAATAAAATGTGGATCTTCTATTTCATTCAGAATGGCAACAGCCATGGTTCCGCTTGTTACGACTGACTCGCCTTTGGAGGAGGTCAGCAAATGATCCTTTCCTAAAACAGGTACCGTCGCTTCTCCTGGGACAAATTGCGCCGATGGGGATACGCCTACCCAGTTAACATTTTCAATGCTTCTTAAAAAATTAAGGGTTTTATATGCCTCTACTGGAATGGAAATCCAAGATGCAACGTCAGGTAAGGTCTTCAAAGTGTCTAGAAACAGGTTATTGTTTTCATCTAACAGGCTGGCTGCACCGAGAATAAAAAACAGTCTGGGCTTTTCGGTTTCACGGAAAAAATTTATGAGCTTTGCAGCCAGATCAAGATGTAAATAAGCTTTAGCGGGAGCTGTTGCGAAGGCATTTATAATGACATCAAAGCCCTCAAGATCTGGTCTTGTTAAATCAAACACATCTTTATCAATTACGTTTACTCCGTTTCCAAACAAAGATACTGCCTTATCCTTATGCCGGACAATTGCAGTTACTTCGTGTCCGCGTAATACACTTTCTTTGTAGAGTGCGGTGCCGGCCATACCGGTTGCACCTATTATTGCAATTTTCATCGTTACACACATCCTTTCTTTTTCTTTCAGGCTCAGATTTTAATGAAATGAGTCATAGTTGTTTTATATAAATTCTTTTATAATGTCAGCCAGGCTAATGGCAGACAACTTTTCATCTGTTGCTTTTTGTATGCTGTCGTATAAATGTTTCAATGTGACTTCTATCTTTGCCCCTACAGGACAGTTTGGATTGGTGTTGCTATGAATGCTAAACAAATCCTGATGGTCTTCTGTTGCAAAAAAGATATCCAGAAGTGAAATATCTTTTGCCTCTCTGGCAAGACCTGTTACACCAAGTTTCGTACTCGTTTTAATTAGCTTTGCCTTCTTTAAACGACTCATTAAACGTCTGACAAGGGCGGGATTGGTGTTAATGCTGGAAGCGATGTACTCAGATGTGACGGGCTGTCCCTCCATCAGTACAATCACACTCATTATATGAATGCTTACTGATAATTTAGTTGAATACATAAGCACCTCCTTCTGTAACTATTTTAGTTACAAATAAGCGCTTTGTCAAGTACTTATTTACCTTTTTTTCTACTATGTTTATTCTGAAGGTTATTTTTTACTGGATACAGAAGTCTTATTACTTGGTAATAATTGTAACTTATTAATTTATATTATATAATAAATCTAGTTAATATAAATGGAGGGATATGTATGAAAAAGTTTATAGTTATGGTGTCTTTGGTATTTTCAGTATTGGGTTCCATTGTGAGCTATGCTGATGAATGGAAACAGGATTCGACCGGATGGCAATATGTGTACAATGATGGTACGGTATTAAGAGACAACTGGTTTACTAACCCTGAGACGGGTGAACATTATCATTTTGATTCAAATGGGTATATGCAGACTGGAATTGTTAACGTAGAAGGAAAGGATCGCTATTTTAATGATTCAGGAGTACTTTTGGTAAATGGATTAATACCAGATGGACGTATGGCTGATCGCAACGGGGAAATTATTAATGATGTCAATGATGGAGTGACGTTTCTGGTAGTGTGGCTTTCTGATGCGAAAGTTGGAAATAGTAAAGTTGTCTCTGTAGGTATAAAGAATATAAGTAATAAACCGGTTACAGTTAAAAATAAATGTGATATAACTACAAATGAAAAAACCACTACGTTATCTCTTTATAATCCGGATACACATAGCTTCTATGATGAGAGGACTATTAATTCCAATGAGACGGTTAATATGAGTTTTATTAATCCTAACTTATCTGAGTTTTACACGGACGAAAGCAGTTCTATCGTATTCCCGGTTCAGATTGATGGAAAAAAGTTTACATGTATTATTAATGAACATGTGGGGGTTATTATGCATAAATCTCAGGAGGAACTTAATAGTGCTAATTAGTATATTGCTGGTTAGTATACAATTTTAAACTGGATGATCGAGTAAAAAAGCTCCTGTAGTTAGAGTGAAAGTAGAATAGCATAAGGGTTTCTCCTTCGCGAAAGCAAAGCAGAAACCCTTCTTTTATTTCTGTAATTTGTATTTTTTCTCACTCTATAAGGGAATAGACTCTTATAATGCGTTATTCTAAATATGAGATTTCCGTAAGTAAAATAAAATTACAGAGTTTATAGGCAGGAATCAAGAATTGCTGACTTTGACCAAGTTTTATGGATTACTAATCTCGTATGGTTCAAAATAATCATGAGCACAATTCATATAATAATAAAATGTTATTAATGGGATAATATATTTTAAAAATATAGAATGGAGTAAAAATAATGAATAAATTCTCAAATGAAGAACTGACAGAAGCTCTACGGGCTATAAATTCCATAATAAGCAAATGCGAAAAGGCACAGGAGAAATTCCCCGAAGGAAATTCTCATCACACACTTCTTAGAAATCGTTTAAAGGCAATGTATATTTCAAAAGAATTAATTACGGATGCGATATCAAAAAATAGTTAGACTATGCAAAAAGAGCATGTGGGATTATAGTTTGATTGAACTTAAATTCATATAAGGGTTTCTCCACCGCGAAAGCAAAGCAGAAACTCTTTTTTTATTGCTCAGACTTTTAAAAACAAGTATTTTAGTTAAGAATTGAAACAATTTGAAACAAGATAAAATAATAAAAAATGTATTGACACAACCACTAAGCATCTGTATAATTTAAATAATTTTATAGGCAAATTGCTATAAATTAAGACGAAACAATAAAAGTAATACAAAAGGAGAGGAAATATGAAAAAAAGAGTATTAGCATTGGGTACTGCTGCGTGTCTGGTAATTGGAGCTCTTTCTGGTTGTGCATTTACCGGGAACACCGGTGGAACAACTGCTGGTGAGTCATCTCAGAGTGCAGGTGCAAGTGAATCTGTTTCTGACAAAACCACGGCTCCGGCAGCAGGTAATCAGGTACTTAGCGTTTATGCAAACGCAGAAATCAAGACTCTGGTACAGTGGGCAGCTTCTGACAGCCAGTCCTCCATGGTAAATAACAATGCATTTGAGGGTCTGCTTCGCCTGGATGAAAAAAATGAGGCTCAGCCAGCACTTGCAAAAAGTTATGATGTTTCAGATGATAAACTTACATACACCTTTCATTTAAGAGATGGTTTGCAGTGGAGCGACGGAACTCCTTTAACAGCCAGTGATTTCGTGTTCTCCTGGTTAAAGCAGATGAGCGCAGATGCGACTAACGGCTATAGCTTTATTATGACAGATTACATTGTAAATGGTACTGAATACAATGAGGGGAAAGTTAGTGCGGAGGAAGTCGGTGTAAAAGCTGTTGACGATAAGACATTCCAGGTGACCATTAAAGCGCCCACTCCTTATTTTGCACGTTTAACCGTTCTCTGCCAGTTCTTCCCTTTAAATGAGGCATATGTTACCTCAAAGGGTGATCAGTATGGTTTAAGTGCGGATAACATGATCTACTGCGGACCTTATGTAATTACCAGTTACGATCCGGCAGTTGGTGCGACTCTTAAAAAGAATGACAAGTACTGGGATGCTGCAAATGTTAAGATTGAGAATGCTCAGGTAAGAGTTATGAAAGATGCTTCGGCAGCTTTAAATGCTTATCTGGCAAATGAGCTGAGCCAGGTTGCACTGGATTCTTCCAATGTGGCGGCTTACCAGAATAATCCGGAATTCAAATCGGAAAGCGAGTTCAGAACGGAATATCTCCAGTTTTCTTTAAGCAATCCGGTTATGAAAAACAAAAACATTCGTAAAGCTGTTTCTGCAGCAATTGACCGTGATACTCTGGCTAAAGTGATCCTTGCAGATGGTTCTTCTTCCAGCAACGGCCTTGTTGCAGAAGGTATGTATGGAGACGGAAGTAAGACCTTCCGTGAGCTTAACGGAAATTTATGCCCGTTTAATGCAGAAGAAGCGAAAAAGTATTGGGAAGAGGGCTGTAAGGAATTGGGAGAGACTCCGAAGCTGACACTTCTGGTGCGTGATGATTCTGTGACAAAAGCAGTTGCGACTTACATTCAGAGTGAGTTAAATAAGAATTTAGGTATTGATATTACAATCGATACGAAGACGGTTCAGGCAAGAAATGAATTAATGGATAACGATAATTATATGTTTGCTTCCACTGCATGGGGCGCTGATTATGATGATGCCATGACCTATCTTGATTTATGGACCAATGGTACTCCATACCGTGGCTCCTATCAGAACGAAAATTATAATAAGCTGATCACCGACGCAAGAGTTGAGACTGATGATGCGAAGCGTCTGAATATGCTGCTGCAGGCGGAAAAACTTCTGGTTGATGAAGACGTGATTGTTGCTCCTTTGTATCACAGAGGATCTGCTACACTGACGAAAGCAAATGTAAAAGGACTGGTTAACCATCCGTTCGGACCAGACGTGGAATTTAAGTACGCTTACTTTGAGTAATCCGCGGCGGGCAGAGGTTTGCCCTGGCAGATAGAATGCGGGAAATGAGAAGAGCCGCCCCTTCTTTTTCAAAATTTAAGAAGGACGGCTCTTTTTGAAATCTTATGAAAATAGGAATGCAAAGGAGGATACGGCATGATAAAATATATCTGCAAGCGTCTGATTTATCTGGTGCTGACATTATGGGTCATTGTAACGGCGACATTTTTTCTGATGAAAAAGCTGCCCGGCTCTCCTTTTGATGCGGAACGTTTTAATATGATGTCTGTACAACAGCAACAAGCTATTTTAGAACAGTATGGATTAAACGAATCTCTGCCAAGGCAGTATGTAAAGTATATGGGCAATATTCTACATGGAGATTTCGGGACTTCTTTTACATATACGGGTCAGAAAGTATCTACTGTAATAGGAGGAAGAATCGGTCCTTCGGCATTGATCGGAATTCAGGCGGTATTGATCGGTTTGGCTCTGGGGCTCACCCTGGGTATTATTGCGGCGTGGAAACACAACAGCGGAATTGACTATTTTACCATGATTGTGGCTGTGCTGGGAGTTTCTGTTCCAAATTTTGTGGCAGCGGCTCTGCTTCAGTATTATGTGGCTTTAAAATGGGGGATACTTCCGGTTGGCTTTTGGACGGACTGGAGGTGCTCAGTGCTCCCTTCTGTTGCCCTGTCCTTTTCTGCCACAGCTATGGTTGCGCGGTTTATCAGGACGGAAATGTTAGAAGTATTGGAGCAGGATTATATTGTTACTGCAAAGGCAAAGGGACTGAGCCCTATGAAAGTACTGATGCGGCATGCTGTGAGAAACTCCATTATTCCTGTGGTAACCATTCTTGGACCGATTGTCGTAAATCTTTTGACGGGATCTCTGGCAGTAGAAAATATTTATACCATTCCGGGAATCGGCAGCTTATTCGTGGACAGCATTAAGGCCAATGATTATTCTACAATTATGGGAATCACGATTTTTTACAGCGCTTTCTACATTTTTGTAGTATTGATCGTTGACATCGCTTATTCTCTGATTGATCCAAGAATACGCCTGGCAGCAGGAAAGGAGGCGTGAGTATGGATGAATTATTTGTGAGGGTTCATGTGGATGAATCAGAAAAAGAACATATCGCCCACCCCAGTCTTACCGCTTTTCAGGAAGGGTGGCTCCGGTTGAAGAAAAATAAAGCGGCGGTTGCCAGTTTGTTTACTTTAATCGCAATTGGGCTTCTTGCATTACTGGCACCGGTGTTCTCGGCTTATTCTTATAAAGAAACGAATTATGATATTATATATCAAATTCCTTCCATCACACATCTGTTTGGAACGGATCAGTTCGGCCGGGATTTGTGGGTCAGAACCTGGATGGGAACCCGCATATCACTGCTGATTGCATTTGTGGCTGCATTTTTGGATCTGACGGTTGGAGTGGTTTATGGAGCGGTTTCTGCCCTGATCGGCGGGAAAGTGGATGCAGTTATGCAGAGATTCATTGAAATACTGGTGGGAATTCCCCATCTGATTATTGTAATTCTTTTGATGATGATTATGCCGGCTGGTATTTGGACCATTGTGGTGGCTCTTTCCATTACCGGCTGGGTAAATATGGCCCGTCTGGTCCGGGCGGAGATTTTAAAGCTGAAAAACCAGGAGTTTGTGCTGGCCGCCCGTGTTTTGGGTACAAGTACTTCCAAAATCATATGGAAACATCTCATACCCAATACGGTTGGGGTCATTGTTATTAATGCCATGTTCACAATTCCTTCTGCCATATTTACAGAGGCATTTTTAAGCTTTATTGGTATTGGTATGCAGGAGCCGAAAGCCTCTCTTGGAGTTTTGATTAATAACGGATACCAGGTGCTTCGTAATTTCCCCCATGTACTGATTTTCCCTGCCATCGTGATTGTGCTTATTATGGTATGTTTCAGTATTCTTGGTGATGGTCTGCGTGATGCACTGGACCCCAGAATGAGAAAGTAGGTGAATCGTCAGTGAGCAGATTATTAGAAGTGAATCAGTTACGGGTACAGATAGAGACACAGCACGGTACGGTTTTAGCAGTCCGGGGAGTCAGCTTTCATTTGGATGAACAGGAGACTCTTGCTATCGTAGGGGAATCTGGATCCGGCAAATCTATTTCCGTAAAAAGTATTATGGGACTGCTTCCTAAAAATGGAAAGATCGTTGAAGGAAGTATTCTTCTTGATGGTATTGATCTTGCAAAATACAGTGAACGGCAGATGCAGTCAGTTAGAGGATCGGATATTTCCATGATATTTCAGGATCCCATGACCTCTTTAAATCCGACTATGGCCATTGGTAAGCAGATCGTAGAGGTTCTAAAAGAACATCGGAAGGATATGTCAAAGGCACAAATGAAAGACCGAGCTCTTGAGCTTATCTCTCTGGTTGGTATTTCAAATCCGGAAGCAAGGTTTGATCAGTATCCTCATCAGCTTTCCGGAGGCATGAGACAAAGGATTGTCATTGCAGTAGCTCTGGCTTGTGATCCCAGGATCTTGATTGCAGATGAACCTACCACAGCCCTGGATGTGACGATTCAGGCTCAGATTCTGGACCTGATGAGGGATTTGCAGAAAAAAATCAAGACATCTATTATAATTATCACTCACAATCTGGGTGTTGTTGCCAATATTGCAGACCGTGTCGCTGTTATGTATGGAGGACAGCTGGTGGAAACTGCTGATGTGAGAGATTTATTTTATGAAACCGCACATCCGTATACGAAGGGGCTTCTGGCTTCGATTCCAAAGGCTTCTGAAAAGGGAAATGAGCTGACAGCAATTCCGGGGACACCTCCGGATCTGATGGAACCGCCAAAAGGATGTCCGTTTGCGGCCAGATGCTCAAAAACCATGGAGGTCTGCAGGCAGTATCCTCCTGAGGATATGCTTTGCAGCGAAACCCATCATGCGCGCTGCTGGCTGCTTGATGACCGGGCGAAGGCCCTCAGGGAATAGGAGGAAATCATAATGTCAGCGGAAAAGAAACCTTTATTAGAAGTAAAACATTTGAAAAAGTATTTCCATGTGGGGAAAAACCAGACCTTAAAAGCGGTGAGAGACATCAGTCTGAATATCTATCAAGGAGAGACACTGGGACTGGTTGGCGAGAGCGGATGCGGAAAGTCTACTTTTGGACGGACGGTAATTCAGCTGTATGAGCCAACGGAAGGAACTGTGGTTTATGATGGGCGGGAAATTAATAACAGCATGTCACAGGCGGATCGTCATGAGTTTACAAGGAAAATGCAGATGATTTTTCAGGATCCTTACGCTTCGTTAAATCCCCGTATGAAAGTCATGGATATTATTGCAGAGGGAATGGATGCTCATGGAATCTATAAGGGGCAGGAACGGAAAAAGAAGGTGATTGAGCTTTTGGAAACGGTAGGGCTTTCGGAAGAACATGCAAATCGTTTTCCCCATGAATTTTCCGGCGGGCAGCGTCAGAGAGTCGGGATTGCCAGAGCCCTGGCGGTTGATCCGGAGTTTGTGATCTGCGATGAACCCATATCTGCTCTTGATGTTTCCATTCAGGCTCAGGTAATTAATCTGCTGAAGGAGCTGCAAAAGAAGAGAAATCTGACGTACCTCTTTATTGCTCACGATCTTTCCATGGTGAAGCATATCAGTGACCGGATTGGCGTTATGTATCTTGGAAGTATGGTGGAACTGGCGGACAGTGAGACTCTGTTTGATGATCCGTTGCATCCCTATACGCAGGCATTGCTTTCTGCAATTCCAATTCCAGACCCGGATGTAGAGAAGAACCGGAGCAGAATTATGCTGGAAGGAAGTCTTCCTGATCCCATCCGTTTGACGCAGGGGTGCCTTTTTGCGGGACGATGCCCTTATGCTGAGGAATTTTGCAGCAAAAACACACCGGAAATGAAAGAAGTAAGACCGGGACATTTTGCAGCATGCCATAAAGCGAAATAACAGGATGGCAATGAAAAATAGATTGTTAGGAGAAAATGATGAAAGACTATATCTTGGAGGTCTGTGTGGATTCTGTGGAGTCTGCAATAGCGGCAGTACGGGGAGGAGCCCAAAGGCTGGAGCTCTGTGCGAATCTGGTGATTGGAGGAACTACTCCTGGAGTAAGCCAGTTTAAGCAAATACGCAAAGCCTGTGATATTCCCATAAATGTGCTGGTAAGGCCCCGGTATGGCGACTTTTTATATACAGATTATGAGTTCCAGATGATTGCTGAGGATGCCCAGATGTTTCGGGAGCTTGGAGCAGATGGTATCGTGGCAGGCTTTTTAAAACCAGATGGAAACCTTGATGTGGAACGGTTGAAGGTACTGAAAGAAAAGGTGGGGAAAGGAAGTTTGACTCTTCACCGTGCTTTCGATGTGTGCCGGGACCCTTTTAAAAGCCTTGAGGAGGCCATAGAGGCGGGAGCAGATACCATACTGACTTCGGGACAGCAGAATACCTGCTTTGAGGGGAGAAAACTTTTGGGGGAACTGATCCGTAAGGCAGCAGGCAAAATTGATATTATGGCTGGCAGCGGGGTGAATGTGAGTACAATGGCCTGTCTGATGGATGAGATAGGCGCCAGGATTTTTCATATGTCAGGCAAGGAGATCGTGGACAGTGGGATGATTTACCGGAAAGAGAATGTTAGCATGGGAATTCCGGGAATCGGTGAATACGACATCTTCCGTACGAGGGAGGAAGAGATACGCCAGGCAAAAAAATTAATGGAGGAAAAAGCATGTTTACGGAAGAACGTTTAGACAGGATATTACAGATTCTTCAGGCAGAAGGCATGGTGAAGGTAAAGGATTTAAGTGCCCTTTTTCAGGTGACAGAGGATTGCATTAGAAAGGATTTAAAAAGCCTGGAAAATGCCGGAAAGCTGAAACGAACCTATGGGGGAGCTTTGTTATCCCAGGATTATCCATTGAAACGGGATGTAATTGACCGAAGAGATACGAATATTGAGAAAAAGATGTTAATTGCCCAAAAAGCGTTCGATCTCATAAGCGGAAATGAAACCATTTTTCTGGATATTTCTACTACAAATATTATGGTTGCGGATCTGCTTGCCAAGTCCCATAAGCGGGTAACTGTAGTGACAAATATGATTGACATTATGCAGACACTGGCAGTAAATCCCAGTATCGTCGCCATCGGAACCGGAGGGATTATGTACCATACGGTAAATGGATTTATGGGGGCGGCTGCTATTGAAATCATTAAGCAGTACAGTTTCGACCGGGCATTTATCGGGACCTGTGGCCTGGATCTTACGGATAATTCCATTACTACTCTGGGGGTAGAGGATGGGCTCACAAAGAGAGCTGCCATTGCCAGCAGCAGGCATAAGTATCTGGTAATGGAAAAGGATAAATTTTATTTTAATGATTCTTATAAATTTGCCCATTTTGATGACATTGATGGGATTATTACTGATTCAAATCCAGATGAAGCTACGTGCAACAGGCTTTATTCAGCCGGGGTCACCATCCTTTAATCGTTTGATGAAGGCTTATAAAGGAATACAAAGAGATGATTACGCGGAGGAAAATTTGTAATGTTTACAGAACATTTGCAGAAGTATGCCCAGGAAAAATATGAACTCAGGCTTCCCTATTTAAAAGATTTAAAAGGGGAAGTTGAGAAAGCCATGGAAGGCTGTAGTTTTGAAGAACAGGTGCTCATGAAATTTTTGTATGGTACCATGCCACTTAGGGATGCCGGAGAATATGATTTTAACGTATTCCTGGGATTTGTAAGGCATTCTCTTATGGTTTATGAGCAGATGGAATGGTGCCGGGAGATTCCGGAAGATATCTTTTTACATCATATATTATATTACAGGGTCAATACGGAAAATATTGAAGACTGCCGTCAGTTTTTTTATGATAAGTTAATTGACCGGGTCAAAGGACTTTCTGTAAAAGATGCAGTGCTGGAAATCAATTACTGGTGTGCGGAAAACGGAACTTATGAGTCGTCCGATAACAGGACCATTTCTCCGGTAACCGTTTATAAATCTGGAAAAGGCAGATGCGGGGAAGAATCCACCTTTGCGGTTACGGCTTTCCGGAGTGTGGGAATACCGGCCAGACAGGTATATACACCCAGATGGGCTCATTGTGATGATAATCATGCATGGGTTGAGGTGCTCGTGGATGGAAAATGGCATTTTCTGGGGGCGTGTGAGCCGGAGGAAGTACTTAATAAGGGCTGGTTTACCAATGCATCTTCCAGGGCATTGCTGGTGCACACCAGAACCTTTTCTGATTATTCTGGCGATTCAGTGAAGGAGTGTCTGGGACAGGAGGATTTGCTGGTTTATTATAATGAAACAGCCACCTATGCCCGAACCAGGCCTTATGAAATACAGGTGCTTGATGAAGAGAGCAATCCTGTAGAAAACGCTTCGGTTTCTATTGAAATACTTAATATGGCAGAATATTGCAGCGTGGCTTCCCTGCTGACGGACAATCAGGGTAAGGTGACAATTACCATTGGTCTGGGAGATGTTCATGTACGGGCAGGTAAAGGAGAGCTTAGCTGTGATGCGTGGATTTCACCAGAAGAGGAAGATCATGCAGTGCTGTATCTTAGGGATGAGAACAGGAAATCCTCCCGGGAAGTCTGGGTTGATACAGATGTCAGAGCTCCCAAGGACTATCCTATGCATACATTTAAACTTACCAGAGAGCAAAAAGAAAGAAACAGAGACAGGATTAACAAGGCTAATCAGGTGAGGGAAGAAAGGATTGCAGGGTACTTTAGAGAAGACAGCTTTGCAAGCCCAGAGCAGGACCATATTTTACGGTTATCGGCGGGTAATTTTGATGAAATTTACAGGTTTATGAATCGGGATAATAACCCGGATCGGGAAATTATGCTGGAGAGTCTGACTATTAAGGACTATAAGGATGCCAGTGCGGACATCCTGGAAAGTCATTTAATTGGAGCGGCTCCGTACCGTAAGACCTGGGAAGATAACAATAAACTGGATGTTTATGCAAAATATATACTCTGTCCCAGAATATTATTGGAAGAGATGACGGACTACCGGGGATTTATAGATGAATTCTTCAGTGAGAGTCAAAAGGAAGAATTCCGAAGCAATCCCAGGGCTGTCTGGCGGTACGTGAAGCAAAACATAGGTTTTGAGTCCAAGCTTGATTACAAGACTATTACTTCTACACCAGTTGGAAGCCTTAAACTTTTACAGGGTAACCCTCTTAGCCAGAAAATATTAATTGCAGCCATCTGCCGTACTTTGGGCATTCCCGCAAGGATTAACCCTGTGAATCTGGAAGCTGAGATATATGAATACGATGGTTTTGTATCTGTGTCTGGAGAGGAAGAAGGAGCAAAGCATCTGACTGGAGAAAAAGGAAAACTGTTATTGCACGCAGATATGGATATTGTACCGGTTTATTATCAGACGTGGACTATTGGTATGAAAAAAGATGGGCAGTTTGTAACTTTGGATTATACGGGATTAAAGTTTCAAGAAGGCTTACTGAGTCTTGATTTAGCACCTGGAGAATACCGCCTTATTACTTCCGTTCGTCTTCCAAGCGGAAACCAAAATGCCAGTGAATTTTTATTTGAGCTGAAAACTGATGAAGTAAAGACGGTCACCATGCGCCTGCGTACTGGAAGTATGGAGGATATGCTGGTAGACTATGTAATAAATGATTTTGAAGTGAACATGAAAGATTATATGAGCGAACATACGGTTTTTGCATCGGAACTTATGGCTGAGAAGGCCAATATACTGGCTGTCTTATGTGAGGGACAGGAACCCACCGAGCACGTTCTTAATGAAATGCTGGAGCAAAAGGATTCCTTAAATGCTTTGGATGCCCAGATTATTTTTCTGCTGCAAGGAGAAGCATCTTTAAAAAATTTAACCGTGCAAAAGGTTCTAAAGGCAATTCCTGGAATCGAGGTGGGTTACTTTAACTTTGATGAGGGGGTAGAACCGTTGGCTCGTAAAATGTATGTTGACCCTGAAAAGCTTCCGCTTTTAATCATCACGAACCCGGGCCTGAAGGCAGTCTACGCATGCAGCGGCTACAATGTGGGAAGTGTGGCATTAATGGAGAAACTTCTGTGTTTAAGTAAGTAAATACTTGTTTGTTGATTAAAAGGGCCGTCTTGCTGAATGCAGGATGGTCTTGTTTCATTGGAGAATTAAGTATGACAGGCAGATCCGTTAAGAAATATTGAATTTTGTTACGTTTAGTGATATATTTATTACAGTAAACGTAATATAGATGGGGGCGATAATTATTCGGGATAATATAAAAGGCGGTGCATTGACTGAAACTACCTTTCTTGTCTTGTTGGCTGTGTATAATCCGAATCATGGATATGGCATTATGCAGTTTATAGACAAAGAAACAGATGGGCGGGTTGTTTTGGGTGCAGGTACTTTGTATGGAGCTATTAATGCATTGGTAAAGAAAAAGTGGATTGTTCCTTATGATGATGAATTTGACAGCAAAAAAAAGAAATACGTCATAACTGATGCTGGAAGACAGAAAGCAGAAGAAGAATTAAAGCGAATGGCTGAAGTTATGAAGCTGGCCTCAACTATAATTATAGGAGGTAAGAACGGATGAGTAAAAAAATATTCAGATATTTTTATGATTTTGTAGACGGACAGGAAAAATGGCTGAACAGTATGGCTGATTCTGGTTATCGACTAAAGAAATGCGGCAGAGTTTTTTATACTTTTGAGGAATGCCAATTATGTGAATACGAGTATGCAGTAGAATATGTGGGAAATAAGGCTTATTCTCAGACAAAGGATTATCGAAGATATCTTGAAGGTATGGGGTTCAGGACTTATACTAAAAGTATTAATATCAATTTTTCATATGGAAAGGTAAAATGGCGTCCATATGCTGAGGGATTGGGACAGCAGATATAATGTTACTGATATTTAGAGTGATTCTGTTCATTGCCAGCGGGATGCTTTTTATACCATTGGTAAAGTACTCTTCGTTGATTAGGTGTCTCAAAGATGAAGGTAAAATCTATGAATAAGTATAGAAAGGAATTCTATATGGATACTCATAAGGTTCAAAATTATATGGGTATAAAATCAAAAGAAATTTTTGGAAATTCATTTGTCCTGAATCGAATGACAAGAATTTTGGGTGGCGCGCAAAAGCATACATATTTAGCAGAGACCGATAACGGATTCTGCTTTATTATCTACATATGGGATAAAAGCACATCGTATTTTACTTATAATGAGAATGAGGATATATTTTCTTGCAGCAGTGCAGAATTGTTTGAATTAAATAACAAACTTATGATACAGCATAACGTACTTACGCCAAAGTTATATTTTATGGATAGAAGCAAAGGAGATCAGAAATATGAATATGCTTTTGCAGAGTACATAAATGGAACTGATATGGATGAAATTATTTCACTGAAATCAGAATGTTTGCCCAAGGTGTTGGATTCTTTAAAAGCCAGTATCACAAACCTGCACAAAGAAAAGAGCGAATTTGCCGGACAGCTGAATCGGATGCAATCGGAGGAATTTGATATCATAGGTTATTCGTTAAAACTGGCATTGAAAAATATAATATATCTAAAGGAGGCGGATGTCAGCAACAGTAAATTGTACGTTAAAATATCGGAAAAATTGGGTGAGCTGACACAGGGCTTACAGAAAAGGCAGGAGTATACATTTATACATGGTGAGCTGGGACCAAACCATGTTATGGTTGATAAATATGACAATGCTTACTTAATCGATATTGAAGGAGGGAAATATTGTGATTTGGAAGAAGAGGCAAGTTTCTTAAAGATCCGGTTCAGCAAATTTTTTGATAATTTGGATAATGGTTTAGACCCCAAAAGGATGGAGTTCTACCATATTGGACATTGCCTGAACAATTTGTCAGGGGCTATTCAGCTGAAGCAGAAAGGTTATTATGATTTGGACGATGTAAATGGAATGATTGGGTATTTTAAAGGATTGCTCAGAACGGTATTGGGGCAGCAGGCCGGTGATTAAGCAGCATTAGTAATTTTAACTATAGAAAGGAAACAGACATGAATGTTCTTCAGATAAAAGATAATTTGGTGTGTGAAATATCAAAATGTAAAGAGGTGAAAGGAATAGCGCAGACAGGTGATATAAATGCAATACTGGTGCCGGGACAGAGTGACATTGATTTGTTTGTTCTTTGCACGGATATTCCGGAAAAGATAGAGCGAGAGCGGATATATTCTGTTTTTGCGGGGCAATACTCAGATTGCTCCATGAATGTATGCAACGGTGGCATGTGGGGGTATGGAGATATACTGGTAATTGATGGAATTGAGGTTATGCCTATGTATTTTACTGTGAAAGAGATGATGTCGTACCTGGAAGAAACTTTGCAGGGAAAACATCTGGGAATGACGGGCGGCTTTTATCCAACTGGAAGATTGTCCAGTGTTGAAACTATTAATATATTATATGAAGAGGATTCTGTCTGGTCAGATATGAAAGCAATGGTAAAGAGACCTCCGGCTGAATTGTTTCATAAGCTGTTTCAATTTCATATCTCCAGGGTACTTAATGAAGAGGACCTGGGAAGAGTAATCTTGAGAAAAGAAGTTCTTTTTTATCATCAGGTGCTGGAAAGCTCGTTAGATCATCTGTTCCAGGCTCTGTATGCGCTGAATCATACGTATTTTCCAAGCCGCAAAAGAATTGAAGAGTATATACGGAGGTTTGAAAACAAACCGGACAATTGTTATGAAAGACTTTTGAGGATTCTTAAATTGTCGGTTTTAAGTGATACCGTAGAGGAGTCAGTAAGAGAGCTGGAGTGTCTGGCGAGAGAAGTTGAAATGGCAGGTAATTATAATTAAGAAGGGTATTAATATCTATTGGTAAGTTTAGTTATAAATATTTTTATTGAAAGGCAGCAAAGTCTTGACAAAGAGACACGGGTGTCGCATAATGCAAAAAGAGACATCTGTGTCGCAATCAAATATTTTATTTTGTTAATATTATAGTAGGTGCAATGATGGGAAGTAAGGGTGAACTGACGAAACAGTTAATATTGGAAAAGGCATATGAATTATTTGCAGTAAAGGGATTTACTCAAGTTACTATGAAAGATATTTGTGATAAGACGGGATTAAGCAGGGGTGGACTGTATCGGCATTATGAAAATACAGATCATATATTTGAAGAGATTATTAAAGGCTTTTCAGAAGGTGGTATTGATAATATTAACGAAAAGATGAGTCGTGGTATTAAGGCAGATATTATTTTAGAAGAAATATTTTCTGTCTTAGAAGAAGAAATGCTTAATAAAAAAGATTCCTTAAGTTTAGCTATCTATGAATACGCAGTTACAAGAAAGTCTGATTTATTTGAAAAAATAAATGATATGGGAAGAAAAAAATGGAAACGGCTATTGAAATATGGAATGGAACGAGGGGAATTTATAAAAACAAATCCTGAACCAATCATAGACCTGCTCTTATATAGTTATCAGGGTGTACGAATGTGGAGTAACGTTACTGATATTAGCAGGAGTCAGATAAGTGAAATGTTACAGAAAATAAAGGAAATGTTGAGATAGAAGAATATAAATATTTTGAATAGGAGAAAGAAACAATGGAGTTGAGAGAGCCAGATGAAAAGCCTGATATACTATTAGTGAGACCAACAACTGAGCTAAAAGAAAATGCCATAGATTATAGAAAAGAACATTTTGATTGTGGAGAGCAAATTATTAATGGCAGTGAATTATTTGATAAAACAGATTCTTATGAGGACTGGTTAAAATCTGTGACCGATAACTCTGACCCTAATACCGTCAATACGAATTGGGTGGTTACAGATACTTTTTTTGCAATCGATAATAAAACAAAAAATATCGTAGGTATTATTGATTTGAGACATACACTTAATGATTTTTTAATCAATTTTGGAAATTGCGGATACAGCGTAAGACCTACTTTCAGACGTAAAGGAATTGCAACAGAGATGCTTAAACAGTTGCTGGTTATTGCAAAAGAGGCTGGCTTATCAGAATTACACTTATCAGTAGAACAAGACAATATACCTTCCATAAAAACCATAAAAAAGAATGGTGGAGTATATGAAAGAAGTTTTGAGTATGAGGGGAAAACAGCGGATATTTATAAAATTAAAATAAAAACACTTTGAGAGTTATGCCAAATAATCGTCAGGAACTTTATAATGATATATTTTGGAACAGGCTCCAGTAGTTCACCGCTGTTTTCCGGATTCTGACTGCTTTGATAAGTTTATAAAATAATCGTAGGCTTTCTTCTTTTCTACATCAGTCAGCGTCAAATAAATTGCAGTCATGGTGGCGAGTTTGTCACTGTCGTCATGGAATGTTCCTGGCTCAACGGATCTGAATCCTTTATCTGTGCGGTAAGTGTCATCAGCCGTTTCTTTGAGTAATATTTCCTCTTCAAACTTAACAATACTGTTGTGCCAGGTAACAGGGCCAATATACAGATCTCTGGTATCAGTATAATAATCCTTCCGGCCTATTAAATATGCCGGAGTCGTTTTCAAAATCTCAGCCAGTTTTTCTAAAATATTTGCTGGGACTTTCTCAATATAGCCATTTTCATATCTGAAAATAGTAGATCTTGAAACCCCTAAAAGATTCGCCACATCGTCTGCGCTCATCTGTAATTGTTTCCTTCTTTTTTTTATTCTTTGACCGGTTATTGACATCTTACCACCTCCTGGATGTATCATATCACTGATGTTGCAAAAATGCAACATATATAGGCGCATATTTGCTATTAAAGAGCTATTCTTAAATTGCAGTTACTGTAAAAAAGCAGCAGCCACATATTTGTTTTACAGAAATAATGAGGCTGCTACTTTAAACTCTATGGTAGGATACGTTCTTTTTAGTGATTTCTTTGATTCTCTCAGGATTCATTTTTCTTTGTAAGAACTCATTTCACCCCATAAAGCATCCCAAGGCCTGACAGCAGCCACGGTGCTTTCACATAGGACGGTATACAATCCATATGTTCTGTATGAGCTAGATAATGGATTTCTGTGATCCCCTCTTTTTTTAGTTCTTCTACCAATTCTTCCATATCACCATATAATATCTTCTGCTCAAATAAATCGTGAAAGGCGAAAACACCGCCTTTTTTTACTACCCGGAGTGCCTCCCGGACGACTTTGCGTTTATCCGGCTGAGTCATAACCTCGTGGAAGACAAAATTGCTGATAGCGGCGTCAAAGCTTTCATCCTGGAACGGAAGTGCGGCGGCATCCCCTTTTAAGAAGGTAATGGGCGGAACCTGTTCAATCCGCATGTTTTCTTCGCATTGTTCTTTGGCATAGTTCCATTGCGCTCCCCAATAGTCAATTCCTGTTATTTCTGCTTTGGGAAATGCTTTGGCGCATCGAATGGTGAGCGCGCCGGAGCCACAGCCGATATCCAGAAGGGTACCGTCTCCGTTCCAGCTAAGATGAGTCAGCAATTCCTTATGGATTCCGCTCATCACTCCTTTTCCTGAGAAGGAAAACGCATGGCGGCAAATCTGATGATATACGGACAAAATGGCTGACAGTATGGTCAGCATCAGAGTGGCAGCAGCCAGAATCTTCACCTGGAACAGATAGGTGAAAAACAGGGTGATCGCCAGGAAGATAACGGTTACGGCCCATAGAAAATGCATCATGGATTTGGAAATCCAGTTTCCGTAGTTTGGTTTTTTCATAATTAAGATACCTCCTTTTAATGGGGGCAGCATAACGGCTGCCTGTTTTTGTTATATAAAAAATCCAGGGCACCTTGCCCTGGATTCTATAACCGGTCTTTGCAGTTTTGAATTAAATATGTAAATCCGCCTTCCGCATAATGAGCCAGAAGACCATTAAAAAATAATGTCTGTGTCCTGTCGTAATTTCCTTTTAGCAGCTGAATGTTTCCATAGATGCGCATATCTACCAGAAGCTGTATGAACTCCCCATTGGGAACATGGCCGATGGTTTTGGTAAAATGAGTCATGAAATGCTTTTTAAGCTCCTGCTTCAGATTATCCAGAAAGTTTTCTTTTCCGCTGCCGGAGGATTTTTCCAGTAATATGAGTATTTCCCTGCGGTGCCTTAGTTCCAGGTCCATCATAGCCCGGTCGTTGTCCAGTGCCGTAGACTGGTCTTTAAGCTCTCGGTCTGCAAGTGTGTTACCCAGACTGGTCCATTGTTCAATGACTGGTTCCACAATGGCTGAAAACAGCTGCTGTTTTCCGGAAAAATGAAAATAAAAGGCGCCGGTGGTAACGCCGCAGGCAGCACAAATTTTACGGAGGCTGGCCTGCCTGTAACCTTTTTCATAAAATTCTTCTATACCTGCTTTTATCAGCCGTTCACGGGTTGTTCCGGCATCGGACTCCTGTGAAGCTGGACTCTCCCAATTCTGCTTCATGCTTGTTTGCTCCAATCTTACTGTGCTGGCATAACAACTGTTATGTTAGCACAAATAAGCCCGTCAGTCAAGAAATCAGGGATGATTATATGCTGCATCCGAACTAAAAAATTCTCGGATTGAGAGAATAAGATCTATATCAAAAAAGATTGCGTAATATAAAAAATTGTGCATTATTTTTTGTTAATAAAATAGTGTATAATATAACTGGCACCGTTACCCTGCGGTCACCTGTCTGAGTTTAATATTAAAGAGATGGCACTGATTCAACCAAGAAGCTATTAGATGCCATAAAATAAAAATGCAGACTGTAACAAGTTGGTTCTGAGCTATAATGTTTTGATTAAAGATTCTACCATGTAGGGAAATAGAGCGGGGATTATGGAGAAGAAACGATATGAATAAAAATTTAACGATGAGACAGGGAAAGATATTGCACGGAGGTGACTACAATCCGGAGCAATGGCTGGATTCCCCGGATATTCTGGAACGGGATCTGGAACTTTTTTTAAAGGCAGGTATTAATACGGTTACAATGGGGATGTTTTCCTGGGCCTTTCTGGAACCAGAGGAAGGAAACTATCAGATTGACTGGCTGATTGAGATTGTAGACCGGATGTATCGGAATGGAATATATACAATTCTTGGAACGCCTTCCGGAGCGAGACCTCAGTGGCTGGCCAGGCGATATCCGGAGGTGCTTCGGATGAATGAACAAAGAGAACGGAATTTATTTGGCGGACGGCAGAACCATTGCTATACCTCGCCTGTTTACCGCCAAAAGGTGAGAGGGATTAATACGCTTTTGGCAAAGGAAGTGGGGAATCACCCCGGCGTTCTGCTTTTTCATCTTTCCAATGAATACGGAGGAGACTGCCACTGCCCGCTGTGCCAGGCAAAATTCAGAAGCTGGCTGAAAGAACGTTATGATACAATCGAAGAATTGAACCGCAGATGGAATACTGCATTCTGGAGCCACACCTATCAAAGTTTTGATCAGATAGAAAGTCCTTCGCCCAGAGGGGAAATGATGCTTCATGCCCTGAATCTGGACTGGAAAAGATTTGTAACTGCGCAAACCGTGGATTTTGCGTCGCAGGAAAAGAAGGCGATTCGTGATGGCGGCTGTCAAAAGCCGGTTACTACTAATTTTATGGGCGATTATGATGGTTTGAATTACAGAAAATTCAGAGAAGTCATTGATGTGGTTTCCTGGGACAGCTATCCGGAATGGCATAAAAAGCCGGAGCCCCGGACTGCCGTAGAAACGGCATTTCAGCATGATTTTATGCGTACTTTGCTGAAAAAGCCATTTCTTCTGATGGAATCCTCTCCATCCTCAACAAACTGGCAGGAGGTCAGCAAACTAAGAAAGCCCGGAATACTTCATGCTGCATCGCTGCAGGCAGTCGCTCATGGCTCTGACAGCGTGCTGTATTTCCAGCTGCGGCAAAGCCGTGGAGCTTCAGAAAAATTCCATGGCGCAGTCATTGATCATTATGGAGGAGAGGACACCAGGGTTTTTCAAGAGGTCTGCCAGGTGGGTGAGACACTTTCCAGTCTGAATGAGCTTGTGGGAACGGTTCAAAAGCCAAAGGCGGCTCTTATATATGACACGGAGAACCAATGGGCTTTAATGGATGCACAGGGGCCCAGAAATGCAGGACTGCCCTACAAAGAAACTGCAGAAAAGATGTACACTGGGATGCGCAGACTTGGGCTGGACGTGGATGTTATTGATATGGAAGATGGCCTGAAGGAATATCACATTGTACTGATTCCTATGATATATATGTTCCGAGTGGGGATTGAGGATAAAATCAGGGATTTTGTGAAAAATGGCGGAACCGCCATAATGACTTTCTGGTCTGGCGTCACAGATGATACGGATCGCTGTTACCTGGGAGGTGCGCCTGGAAAGCTGACGGAAGTCTTTGGCTTAAGGAGAACTGAAATTGACGGATTATATGATGGTGAAGAAAATGCTGCTGTTCCGGTTAGGGATAATCCCCTTTCCCTGCAAAAGAGCTATACCTGTCAGAAACTGTGTGAATTGGTGAAAGTTACGGAGGCTGATGTGATTATGGCCTATGAGAAAGACTTTTATAAAGGTCTTCCTGTTTTGACTTGCAATCAATACGGAAAGGGAAAGGCATATTATATCTGTGCGGATATGGAACAGCAGTTTTACAATGACTTTTTAGAGGCAGTGCTGAAAGATAAAAATATTGAAAAACCTCTGCCTTTTATTCCTGATGGAGTAGAAGTGACCACCAGAGAGTCTAATGAAACGACCTATCTGATTATTCAAAACTTTAATGCAGATCCGGTAAGGCTTGAATTACCAATACAGGGCTATAAGCTTGTTTATGGAGTAAAGAGCAGTAGTCTGGGTGGGTTTGGAACTGTTATATTAAAAAGATAAAGATGTATGGAGGGAGAGTCAGACAGATGGAGGAGATTTACAGACAAAAAGAGGCTGATTTACTGAGCTATACGCGTCGGCCTGATGAAGAGAGGTATCCGGAAGGACTTGCACGCAGCATTCATTTTGCATGGAGCAGAGATGGGCGGTCATTTCAGGCACTGAATCAGAATTATGGAATTCTGTTTGCAGAGGGTACAATTGGAGAGGATAACGTCATTCACCCCAAAGGACTCAGAAACCCATGGGTATTTCAGATGGCGGCTGGGAATTATGGAATTATGGCTGTTCGTGTGAATCAGGATGGCAGTGCAGATGAAGAAAGTTTTGGAAAAGTTCTGTACTGGATTACAGAAGATTTTATGGAGTTTAATTATATCGGACTGCTTGATCTGGGATCGGATGAAGAAATAAAAACAGTAACATGTACTTATGACAGTTTTGAAGGAAAATATCATATCACATGGAAAACAAGGAATGGGAAATGTTTTCAAATCACGACAGAAGAAGATATCATATGCCAGACCGGTTTTTCAGCTGTGCAGTCCATAAATGGACTGATTGAAGGGGGTGCCGTACATGGTCCGAAAGGTGCAGTTGCTGGTAATGTGGTGAAAATTGGGAGCGGCCTCTGTGACCGCATTATTCAGAAATGGAGCCGAATTTTTAATACTGAAATAATAGTGCCGGACCATATCTCTGTATCTTCTTTTAATGAACTAAGCAAAGTGACGGCAACAGCTGTTTATTCGGACGGTTCCACTGTTCAGAAGAAAGTATTGTGGGATTTGGAGGGACCAGACTCTAAAAAGCCAGGAGAATATACGATCAACGGAACTGTTACGGACCGTAAATATCCATTTCCGTTAGCAACGGGGTTCGCCGATCCGATGATTTTTCCATGGGAAGGCAAATACTATTTTATAGCTACCAATGATAACTTGAATGATGTAGGGCTATATGTCAGGGAAGCCGAAGTTCCCGATCGGCTTTTTGATGAAGGGATAAAGCAGCAGCTGATTCTGGCTTATGACGAGAAACGTAATTTTATCCAGACGTTCTGGGCACCGGAGTTCCATCTGATAGGTGGAGAGCTTTATATTTTGTTTGCAGTAGGAGGGAAAGTATGGGGGCCGCAGTGCCATTTAATGAAACTCAAAAAAGGCGGTCATATCCCAGATGCAGAGAGTTGGGAAGAACCGAAGAGAATTCAGAAAAAGGACGGAACCTGGTTGACCACAGATGGCATTTCTCTCGACATGACTTATCTGGAAGCCGGGAGTAATGGTTATATGATCTGGTCTTACCGGGAAAATATAGGTACCAAACTGGACAGTGGTTCCATGCTTTATATTGCATCTGCAGATAAAAGGACTCCGTGGAAACTGACCAGTGATCCTGTGCTGCTTTCCAGACCGCTTTTTGGGTGGGAAAATGTTGAGGGGACTATTAACAATGAGGGCCCACATGCATTTGTTGCAGGAGATACCGTATATGTTACTTACTCTGGAGGTGCGGCAGATGGATATACATATGCTTTGGGGCTGCTTACCGCAAAAGCTGGTGATGACCTATTACAGATTTCTAATTGGAAAAAGAGCAATACTCCGGTTCTTACTTTCTATTCTGTAGAAGGCGAATATGGTTCCGGGCATAATTCTTTTTTCATAGATCCGGAAGGAAATCTGATGATTGCTTATCATGCGGAAGATGCGCTTACACATCATCTGAGATGCTCCGGGATTCGCAGAGTGCATTTTAATATGAATGAAAAACCGGTTTTTGATATGTCTGCAGAACGTGATTTAAATCCAGAGCTGCGGAGAATCTTCACGAATGTTATGATCAGTGACTGTTAGATTATTTTTTGTTTCTGTGGATTGTAATCCACAGAAACAAAACAGTAATATGACTTCAGGAAAAGACTTCCCACCAACTGGATTTTATCCCAGATGTTATGCATATCTTAAAACGAGGGTTTTGCTCTCTTTAAAAACAGAGCGCTAAATACCATAACAACAAAAAAAACAGTAAGAAAAGCAACTACAGCCATTCCGTGTGCAAACCATGCTGCAATGATCATAAATACGCAGCCTGCCAGGGATAAGCAGGGCATTAATATACGGTTAATAAAGTTAAACCCTTTGCCTTTTATCATGAAGTTAATAAAAATAGGAACGTACAAAGCATAAACAGTAACGATGGGCAGTTCGGAAGAATCAAAGGTGAAAAATCCAAACCAGCTGGCAGTCAGATTGGCTCCGTAAAAATAAAACAGCCAGACGCCGCAGAGGAATAATCCTAAAATTGCAGAGTTAACAGGCATGTTCGTCATAGGATCTACCTGGCTGAAAACCTTTGGTTTCGGTCCCAGACCTCTCGCTGCCAGAGAATAGATTCCGCGTGTGCATCCAAGCATCAGTCCGTTTAAGGTGCCCAGGCAGGAGATAATAACAAATACAAATAACAGGTTGCCTCCGATTGAGGTAAAAACTGTCTCAAAAGCCAGCTTGGCTCCGGCTTCGCCGCCTGCCATAATTACTTCATTTTTAACAGTACCTGCCAGCCCGATGTAATACAGGATGTATGCAGCCATGGTGATTAAGGTGCCGGAAATTAAAGCAAGGGGAAGATTCCTTTTTGCATTTTTAAGTTCTGCATTGATACAGGTCGCGATGATCCAGCCCTCATAGGCAAAGCTGGCAGCTACAATGGCTGTAAACAGTCCGTTGGAGGTGCTTGCAGATACCGTATGAGTAAAATTATAAGTGGTCATTCCGTTGCGAAGACCGGTAAACGTTCCGACAATTGCCATTAAAAAGAGAGGAATCAGCTTAATGACAGTAGTGCTGACCTGAAATTTGCCTGCTAAAACCGGAGATAAAGCGTTAATTGTAAAACTGGAGATCAGGTAAAGACAGGCAATGGTCATACATTCTCCTCCGGTTATGGAAAAACCGAAGATTACACAGGTGTACCGTGCGGATACCCATGCAAGAACTGCGGTAATCGTAGGATAATAGATGATTGCCATAAAACTGCCCACATAATAGGCATAAGTTTTTCCTACCGTCGCTTCTGCATAATCTACGATACCATTGATGTACTGGTATTTCGTAGCCATGACTGAAAATGTGTACGCACAGGAAATCATAATGATGCCGCCGATAATCCACGCAAGAATGCCCTGTTTTAAATTGCCCCCTGTTGCAGTCAGGATCTTTTCGGCTTTAAAAAATACACCGCTCCCAATAACGATGCCTACAACCATCGCGATGGCTGTAAATAAACCATATTTTTTTTCTAATTTTGCTTCCATAGTTCAACTGTTCCTGCTTTTCTATAGTATTGTTTGTGAGGAAAATACATTTTATTTTATCATACTATTAATTACAAATCAGCAAGATTTTATTACCAGGCGCAAGTTTTTTTACTGGTAAAAAATCTTTATGGAACAGCTGGATTAATTTATTCTATTTCTTCTTCCACAACCTGAAAAACGGCGTTATGAGACTGCTTCCGGTATTTTGGCTGTTCGGACAAATCAATGAGATAATCATAGGCTTTTCTTTTCCCGGAATCTGTCAGGGTGAAGTATAGCTTCGCCATGGCAGTGATCTTTTTCCTGTCGTCCGGGTGAGCTTTTTGGATAACAGTTTCCAACTCACCATCTGTGTGGTAACCCTTGCCGCCATCTTCTCTTAATAAGCTTTCGACGGCTGAATCTGCAGGTCCATTCCAGCCTGAATGCTGATATTCAGCGCTTTCATCCTGCCAGCCCATTAAATAAGCAGGAGTAGTTTTAAGAATGCCCGCCAGTTTTTCTAAAACATTAGCGGGAACCTTCCCGATGTGTCCGTTCTCATATCTGAAAATCGTAGACCTTGAAACGCCTAACCGGGCGGCTACATCGTCTGCGCTCATCTGTAATTGAGTTCTTCTTTCTTTTATTCTCTGACCAGTAACTGACATGTTCATACCTCCTGAATGTATCCTATAGGTATCATATCATCAATGTTGCAAAAATGCAACGACAATAGATGCATTTCTGCGATTTGCATATTGACTTTTTAATTCCTATGAGCTATTCTTATATTACAATAGTAGCATTAATGCAACTGGAAAGGGGTGTATTATTTGAATATACAAATGTTAAAGGAGAAGATGGCAGAGTCAGCATTGACTCAGGAAGCGATTGCAGATGCCATTGGAGTAAGCAGATGTACATTTTATCGTAAGATGAAGAGGAAAGGCAATACATTTACGGTAGAAGAGATGAACAAAATTATGAAGATGATCCCGCTGACGAAAGAAGAGGCTGCAAGAATTTTTTTTGCCCGTTAAGTTGCATTTATGCGACTGTAAAGGTATGGAAAGGGGGAGGTTTTCATAATTATCTCACTTGACTCAGATATAATAGAAAATCTGACAAAGACAGAACTGGAAATTATTAATTTTATCAACAGCCATGAGAATACTCTTCATGCAATGTCGATTGTTGATATTGCATTTGATACTTACTCTTCACCCTCTACGGTATCAAGAGCCATTCGTAAGTGCGGCCTGAATGGATTTAATGAATTAAGGTACCGCTCCGGGAATAAGGCGAGAAGTGAAGAGATTCAGAGCATGAATGAGCTTTTTAATAAAACACTCATTGAGGCTCAGGCTGTACATGAACGGATTTCACTGACGGATATTCTGGCAGTCATTCAGTGTTTAAAGGAGGCACATCAGATATCAGTGTTTGCCAGAGGCCTTACCACCTATGTTGGTCAGGAGTTTTCATTAAAATTACAGCTTTTGGATTATGATGTTTTCTTTACGGATGATCCCAATATCATGCAGGTGAAGGCTTCAAAGCTGAAAGAGCGGGATGTTCTGTTTATTTTATCTTTGAACGGACAGACTCCGGAGCTGGTTTCTTCGGCTGTCACAGCCCACCAGAAGGGGAATTGCGTAATTTCATGCTGTTGCAATCCTAAGTCCAGGTTACTGTCATGCAGTAAGATTTCTCTGGTGGGGTTTAAGCATTCTCATCAGGCTATTAAGGAATTTGAGGTCTCTTCGAGGATTCCACTGTATATGATCTGCAGAATTATCATAGATTATATGTCAACTTATTCCTGACCGGTTACATAGACGCTGGAGCACCTGATTTTCTGGTATTCCAGCGTATTTTAGTGGAATTGCAAGCCTGTGGCCAGGCACAGAACGGTCAGGGGATAGATATAGCAGTTTTCAGAAACTGAAAAGATTTTCACCGATATTTTCTCTATAATAGCAGACAAGCAGGGGTTTTCATAGAAAAGAGAGGTGGAATAAGGTGATCTATACATTGACAGCAAATCCGGCGATTGATATGAATATCTCGTCTTATGGAATTATGGGAAAGGTGGTGAACCGTACTTTTGATGCAGTATATACACCCAATGGAAAGGGGTTAAATGTCAGCTACTGTCTGAAGCGGTTTCAGACACAGTCCGCTGTTCTTGGCTTTTTCGGCGGGTTTTCCGGGAAGTATATTGTTGATGAGACCCGGAAGCGGGGGATTAAAGTGTATCCGGTCTGGGTGGACGATACCACCAGAATCAATATTTTTTTAAATGACGGAACCGAAGAGTATAAGTTTGTAAATGAAGGTTCCTATGTTTCCCCAAAGAAGCAGAAGAATTTGTGCAGGCTGATGGAGACGCTTAACGATATGGATACGTTAATTATCAGCGGAAGCCTTCCAAAAGGGCTTAAGGATACCTTTTATGATGAGGTGATGGAGATCTGCAGAAAGAAGCAGGCGGCTGTTATTCTGGATATCAGCTCTTCCTATTTAAAAGATTTAATAGGATGCCGCCCGTATCTGATTAAACCCAACGACGAAGAGATTAAGGATATCTTTGGAATTGTAATGAGGGATGAGGCAGATGTAACGGATGTTCTTAAGGATCTCCATGAAAGCGGCGCCAGAAATATCCTTCTGACTTTAGGCGAACGGGGGTCCTACTTTTATAACGGCAGTGAGCTGTACCATGCAGGAACTAAGAAAATTCAGCTGGTAAGCTCAGCCTGTGCCGGTGACGCGGCACTTGCGGGTTTTTTAAGTATATGGCTGAAGCAGCCATATGAGATTGAGGGAGCATTAAGGCGGTCCGCAGCGGTAGGGGCCAATGTGGCAGAGAGCAGCGGACTGGGTTTAATGGATAAAGTTGAGAACTATTCAAAAGAGATTATTGTGAGAAAGGTGGAGGGAGTATGAATTTACTTGGAGTTACAGGCTGCCCTACGGGAATCGCCCATACGTTTATGGCTGAGAAGGCCTTAAAAGAGGCGGCTGGAAAACTGGGGTGTCAGATCAAAGTGGAAACCAACGGGGCAATCGGGGTTGAAAATGCATTAACTGAGGCAGATATCAAGTCAGCAGATGCAATTATTGTTGCCAGTGATAAAAGTGTGGATTTAGAGCGCTTTAATGGCAAGCCGGTTCTGGAGGTATCAGTGGGGGATGGAGTCAGTAAGGCGGAGGAACTGGTAAAGGCATGCCTGGATGGAAAGGTGCCTGTCAGAAGGGGGACCGCAATTCATAATCTGGCCCCAAGTCAGAATGAAAATACCGCCCGTCAGATCTATAAGCACCTGATGAACGGTGTTTCCCACATGCTTCCGCTGGTCGTAGCGGGAGGTGTTCTGACAGCTGTTTCTTTTTTATGGGGCATTTATTCCTTTGATCCCAAGTCAGAACAGTACAATGCGGTTGCTGCGATGATCAAATCAGTAGGTGGTTATTCCATGGGATTGATGGTCACAGTTCTCAGCGGTTTTATCGCCCAGTCCATCGGCGGGCGCCCGGGACTCCTGGCCGGTCTGGTGGGAGGTGCCATTGCAGCTGGTACTGATGCGGGATTTCTTGGAGGAATTGTCGCCGGATTTTTATCGGGATACCTTTCCCAGGGAGTTGTCAGTTTCTTAAGAAGACTTCCAAGACAGCTGGAAGGGCTGAAGTCTATTTTTATTGTTCCTATCGTCACCATTGGAGGGGTAGGCATCCTGATGATGCTCTTTGCCCAGCCCTGTGCGGCCCTTAACCAGTGGATGATGGCGGCATTATCAAAGATTCAGAATACCAGTCCGGTTCTCCTGGGAATTGTTATTGGCTGCATGTGCGGATTTGATATGGGAGGTCCGGTTAATAAAGCCGCTTATGTAACAGGAACCGTACTTCTTGGACAGGGAAATTACTATTTTATGGCAGGCGTTTCGGCTGCCTGCATTACGCCTCCTCTGGTTCTGGCTATTGCAGCCACCCTTAAGAAAAACCGGTTTTCGGAGGAGGACCGGACTGCAGCTCTGGTTAATTATGTTCTGGGTTTCACTCATATAACGGAGGGGGCTATTCCATTTGCGGCGAAGAATCCGTTAAAAGTAATTCCGATTCTCATGTTAAGCTCCTCTATTTCGGCTGTTTCCACTTATCTGATGAAGATTGAAGTGCCGGCGCCTCATGGAGGTTTCCTGATTCTTGGTCTGGTGAATAAACCGGCTGCATGGGTACTTTGTATACTGCTTGGTTCTTTTATTGGGGCAGTTCTTTACATATTTGTGACTCCGATTGCAAAAAAAGACAGGGCTGGGTGGAAAGCTGCTAGTGATTTCTGTTTACCGGATTCATTACTGAAAGAAGAAACAATATGCCTTTCTCTTGTAAATACCGGGAAAGAGGAGGTCATTGATGAGATGGTGGCAATGCTTTATGCAGATGGTGTTTTGCAGGAGGCAGAGGCATTTAAAAAAGAGATTATGAAGCGGGAAGAGATCTCTTCTACTGCATTTGGCAGCGGCATTGCGATTCCCCATGGCAAATCACTGTCGGTTCGAGTGCCGAGAGTGGCTGTCGGGATATCAAAAAATGGAGTTTCTTTTGATTCTTCAGATGGAGAACCGGTATATGCCGTTTTCATGATTGCTGTGGGAGAGAAAGAAGACGATGTTCATTTAAAACTGCTCTCTGCTCTTTCCAAAAAACTCATGGAACCCGGATTTCTGTCCAGGCTGAAAGAATGTACACAAAAGGATCAGATTATACAGCTGATTACAGAAGAATAGGAGAAAGAAGATGCCATTAGTTACTTCGAAAGAAATGCTGCTTGATGCTCAGAAAGGCAATTATGCTGTCGGAGCCTTTAATGTGGAGAATATGGAAATGGTCATGGCAGTCGTGGAGGCTGCGCAGGAGATGCAGTCGCCTGTCATCTTACAGACGACACCTTCCACCGTTAAATATGCCGGTTTAAATCTCTATTATGCCAATGTAAAGGCAGTGGCTGAGAGAGCCTCTGTCCCTGTCGCCCTGCATCTGGATCATGGAGACAGTTTTGAACTGGCAGTCCAGGCACTGAGGGAAGGGTATACATCAGTTATGATTGATGGCTCACATCTGCCATTGGGAGAGAATACCAAATTGGTCAGACGGGTTGTGGAGACATGCCGCCCCTGCAGAGTTCCGGTTGAAGCGGAATTAGGCTGTGTTGGTGGAAAAGAAGATGATCTGGTAAACAGCTGTGCCGGACTCACTTTGCCAGATCAGGCAGTGGAATTTGTCCAGCAGACCGGTATTGATTTCCTGGCAGTTGCAATTGGAACAGCACACGGAGTATATAAAGGAACTCCCCGCATCCGTCTGGATCTTTTAAGTGAAATTAAAAAAAGAGTCTTTATTCCCTTGGTGCTTCACGGAACATCGGGTATAGAGGATGATGTGGTGAGAAGCTGCATTCAGGAAGGAATCTGTAAGGTGAATTATGCCACAGATTTAAGAATTGCGTTCAGTGACGGGGTAAAACGGATTCTCAATGAAGATAAATCAGTCATAGACCCAAAGATTTACGGAAAAATGGGAAAAGAGCTGGTAAAGCGCTATGTTCAGGATAAGATCTGGGTTTGCAAAAGCAGTGGAAGAGGGTTTTGAACAGCAGAGCTGGAAAAAGAGAACCGGAAAGAATAATTATGGGGACTGTCTATATAATGGTAGAAATAGAAGGAATCCAGACCATTGCTGGTAAGGGGGAAGCATGATATTATCTGATGATATGATCAGTGAGGGATATACAATAGAGCCGGTTAAGGAAGGCGACTCTGACCAGTATATAAAAATAAGAAAAGACTTCTTAAAACCATTTGTGGATCAGTATTACGGCGGCTGGGTTGAAGAGATACAGATGATCATTGCTGACGACTTATTTCATAGAACAAGGAAAGATGCCAGCTTTTTGAAAATCTTAAGGAGTGGGGAGACCACAGGATTCTTAACTTTTAAGGAACAGCCGGACCAGATCACCGATGTCTCTGTTATAATGTCTGAGTCCGGTCAGGAGAAAGCATTATTGGGGGAGTTTCTTCATTTTATAACCCGGTTGTCAGACCGGACTAAGAAACCTGTTTTGTTAACGGTATATCAGTCGGCTCCTTTTGCAGATTTATACCGGGAACATGGATTTACCATTTATGGCACGTCAAGGACCCATTACCTCATGAGCTATAACATAGAGGATACCAGCGGCATGGGAGATTACAAGAATCGGATCTATGCCGCTGGTATCGGGAAAGATTAATAAAATCAGGTATAAAGAGCTTTCCGTGGATAAGGCATTAAGATCAGCATACCTGTGAACAAAAGGATAGCGGCCATAGTTAAAATTGAAATAGTGAGATTGCCAGATTCAGCAGTGTTCATGTATGTCTGCGTATTAAACCGGATTATGGTCAGGCCTGATAATATGGGGTACAGGCTGCGGAGAGTGACGTCTTTTATAAACATGGAGCTGTATCCAAACAGAAAGGATACAACAACACCGCCCATAAAGGCGTCGCGTTTCCGGCAGGTGAAAGCGATAATGGGGAGTACTGAAATATATGTACAGATGGAGATGCCAGTCATCTGCAGAAAGCTGTTTTGTAATACGGTGGGATTAAGCCCGTTTATCCTGGTTATGAAACCCACGATAAGTGTTACAATAAAACTGTAAAAACCAAATAATATACTTATTATGCCCATTGCAATCAGCTTTCCCAATACCAGTTTATGAAAACTAATTGGTATAGTAAAAATGTTTTTTAATGTATCATCTTTATATTCACGGTTAATTAGATAGCCTCCAACCAGGGTGAAGATTACAGGCATGAAAGTTGTTGTACTATTCCATATGGTATGATTGAAAAGAACGGTAAAGTTAAAATCCTGTATCTTTGCTTCGGGAATCGTGACTGACTGTGTGAATACAGAAAGAATGGCGGGAAAAGCCATGCCGATCATACCAATAAGTAAAACATGTAAACGTCTTAATTTCATAAATTCTGCTCTTATAATATAAATCATGAGGTATAACCCTTTCTTAATATTCTCTGCTGCTATAGATCCGGATCATACAAACTGTACAAATTATGGCTTCAAGAAGAAGGATAGAAAAGCATACGGATGTAGAGGCAAAATATTGGCTGAAGCGTTGATAAAATGCGGTCTGAATGTCTCCTGACGGTGTGTAAAACTGATAAAGCCACCGAAAGATCATGGGGACAGGCATGAGTGTACCGATATGAAATCCTATGGGCTGCATCATGATATGATCGCTGAAGTGCATGGCGTAGTTTAATAGCGTATAGAAAAAAACAATGATAACGGATAGAATATAGCTTTTGTTAAACCAGACGACCAGTACAATGCAGGGAAGAGAAGCAGCCCACATCAGTATGCCGGTTGACGCTGTCAGATAGAATTGAAAAAGAGGCAGAATCACGGGTATATCCTGGGTAACAGCATAAATAGTGCTGACGAAAAAACCTGTAATTTGAAATGCAATTGAAAATATCAGTAATACCAGCAGTTTAACAAGCACCAGCTTTATTTTTGAAACGGGAATACAGAGCAGATTTTTAAGTGTATTGTTTTCCTGTTCTGCGAAAAATAAGTTTACTGCCAGGATAATGAGCAAAGGTATTAATATTAAAAAAGCATTGTCCTCCCTGACTCCGGATTGGATATCTGAAAAATCTGATTCAGACAGAATAGCAGCATTAAAAAAAGGAAAAACAAAGGCGGCCAGTATTCCAAGTGTAAAAATCCGCTTCCTTTTAAATTTTAAGAACTCTACATAGACAAGATTAACCAATTCCCGCACCTCCTGTTATACGCCTGAAGTAATCCTCCAGAGTATCTTCACAGGTATGTACTTCAGAAACCTCTAAACCATTTTCTATAAATATGCGGTTTACTAAAGCGGCAGATAGCTGGTTTTCATACACACGTATGCTGTGGTCCTTTCCTGCCGTAAAGTTTTTTGTATTGAAATTCATTTCCAGGATTCTGGCAGCCTGAGAAGTATCAGAAACTATAAAATGCATGTATTTACTGTTTTTTTCTTCCAGTTCAGCAAGACTTTCTTCTTCCAGCAAAACACCATGGTCGATAATTCCGATGTCATCTGCAAGTAAAGATATTTCTGACAGGATGTGGCTGGATATTAATATTGTTTTCTTTTTTAGGTGGCTGAGGTCCCGGATAAAAGAGCGCATTTCAGCAATTCCAATGGGGTCAAGTCCATTAATCGGCTCATCTAAAATTAACAGCTCCGGATCATGCATAATTGCGAGGGCAATGGCGAGACGCTGTTTCATTCCCAGTGAGTACTGAGAAAACAGCTTTTTGTCATGATATGGCAGTCCTACAATTTCCAGAGCACTTTTAACTGCATTTCGCGTTGGGGTGCCTTTCAGCAATGCGAAAATTTTTAAATTTTCCGTCCCGGTCAGATTTGGGTAAAATCCAGGTGCTTCTATCAGACTTCCGATGCGGGGCAATATTCTTTTTGCGTCGTCTTTTATATTTTCCCCAAATATCTGTATTTCTCCGGAAGAGGGAGTTATTAAGTTTAAAAGCAGTTTCATTGTGGTGGTCTTACCGGCTCCGTTACGGCCAAGCAGACCATAAATTCGCCCTTGTTTCACATGCAAGTTTAAGTTATTAACGCTTTTTTGATCTCCATATTGTTTTGTGAGATTTTTCGTTTCAATGATCAATTCACTCAATTTAGAAAACCTCCTCTCTCATTGAAATTATTCTAATACCCGAACCTTGCATAAACCTTGCCGCTGCCTTGCAATAACCTTGCAATCAGTCCTGGGCAGCAGGAAAACAAATAATAAAAGCGGTATAATGATCTGATTTACTCTTTACATCAATCCAGCCATTCATTTTTTCGGTCAGCTGTCTCGCAATTGATAATCCCAACCCACTGCCTTTGTCAGAACGTCCTTTATCGCACTTATATAACCGTTCAAAGATATGCTGTAAGTCATCCGGGCCAATTCCAATTCCGTTGTCTTCGATTTGAATTGTAATATTGGATTCTTTTTTTGATATCTGTATTGTTATTTTTGATGCATGGCTGTGCTTTATAACATTTTGAAGCAGATTATTGATAATCCGTTCGTAACCATCAGGGTCTGCATGAATGAAAACCGGTTTTTCCGGGATATCTATTTCATACTGAATCTTATTTTCTTCAAAAACAGGGATCCAGTTTATTAGAATGTTCCGTGTCAGTTCAGCAAGCTGGATTTTCTCTGAAGATAAAGTGAATTCGTTGGAGTTTAACTTAAACCAGTCAAACAAAAGATCAATATATTCTTTCAGACTGTGCGCTTTTAACCTTGCTGTCTCAATATAGTTTCCATGCTCCTCCGGACTGACGATGCCCCTGTGCACCGCATCTAAATATCCGATCAGAGTAGTAAGCGGAGTTCTTACATCATGAGAAAGGCTGGTCATAAGCTGGCGGTTTGCTTCATCTGCAGCCTTAAGCTTATAGATCTGTTCTTCGTAGCAATAAACAATTGCATTTAATTTATAAGTCAGCTCTGCAGTCAGATCATTGCGGGAAGCCAGAATTTTCCGGTTCCCGTTCCCGGTCTGTATATCTGATAAAGCCTCTGTCATTTCTTTAAGCTGCCTCCTGACCGCTATTAACTGAGTAAGCCAGACCATTCCGCTAAGGACTGATATACATAGAAGGAAGCTTAGAACGAATGTCAATGCCAATGCTTACACCTCCTTATTAAAGCGGTAACCAATTCCTTTAATTGTCTGAATATAGAAGGTTGTTCCCGGATCCGGTTCTATCTTTTTTCTAAGCCGGCATATAATGGCCATAATATTGCTGTCATCGTAAACATACGTTTCTTTCCAGACCTCTTCATATATCTGCTGTTTTGTTAATATTCTGCCCTGGTTTTTTGCACAGAAGAGTAAAAGATCAAACTCTTTTGGCGGTAATTCAAAGGTTCCGTTTTTGGTCGTTACACTTCGGCTGTCAAAGTCAATGCTCAATCCTTCATATATAAGCGGACGGTACCCGTTTCCCGCCCCATTAAAACGGGTGTATCTGCGGATAAGTGATATAATCCGGGCAATTAATTCTTCCATATTAAAAGGCTTTGTCAGATAATCATCCGCACCGGAGCGAAGGCCGTTAATTTTTGAGGTGCTGTCATCTTTAGAAGTCAGCATGAGAATCGGTATGTTGCTTTTGCTGCGGATTTTTTCCAGTGTCTGAAATCCATCAAGTCCAGACATCATCACATCCAGAAGAATGAGATGGTATTCCTTTTTTTCAATCATTATCAGTCCATCCATACCGGATTGGCAGTAATCTGCAATGATTCCATCTTTTGCAGCACATTCTTTAATTAAAGTACATAAATCTCTATCATCGTCAATTATTAAAATATGGCAGTCCATACTTATCCCCCTTCTACGAACAGTTTACTGAAATGGGTCCTCTATCGTTTAAGTGTAAACGCAGAATTGGATAAATTCAAGAGAATTGACTTTATATAAATAAAAACCTCCCCCGGGAGAGCGGGGGAGGAACGAGTGTAAGCCACATTTGCTGCACGGATAAACTGCGGCACTAAATAATAACCGGCTGAAGCTGCTTTCCATCCAACGCATATTCCAGAGTTTTACAAATCAGTTCCGTGCGTGCTATCATGGAATTCGGTTTTTTTACAGGATTATCCTGACCGAAGGGTACAAAATAGATATTTTTTACATTGTAAAGAATACCGATATTTTTAAAATTCATTCCAAGAGCATCATTGGTGGAAAGGGAGATTACCAGGGGTTTTTCATTTCTTAAATGTGCTTTTGCAGCCATGAGAACCGGTGAGTCGGTAATTCCGTTTGCCAGCTTTGCCAGTGTATTGCCGGTGCAGGGAGCGATAAGAAGGATATCTAAATATCCTTTCGGGCCAATGGGTTCGGCTTCCTCCAGCCGGAGAATAGGTTTATTACCGGCTATTTTAGTAATCCGGTCCATATATTCTTTCGTGCTGCCAAACCGGGAATCTGTAGTCTGGACATTGGAAGAAAAAATGGGATAGATGTCTGTTCCCTGATCCGCGAGAACCTTGATTTCTTCTTCTATTTTGTCAAAAGTACAAAAGGACCCGGTAATTGCCAGGCCTACTTTCTTTCCTTCCAGTTTCATATTGCACTCCTTTGCCTAAACAGTTTGAGATAAACAGGTGAGAATCGCTTCATACAGAATTTTCGCTGAGGTTTCGGGAGCATAGATTCCAGGGAGGCCAAGGCAGAGTTTTGCACGGATTCCCTGCTGTCTGCAGGCTTCAAAATCCACACCGCCTGGGGCAGAGGCAATATCAATCATGACTGCCTGCCGCGCTGCGAGGGAGACAAGCTCCTCATCGATGATCAGTGCTGGTATGGTGTTGAAGATATAGTCATAGCTGCCTATTTCTTTTTTTAAATCACTTAGTAAAACAGTCTGAAAACCCATGGCTGAAGCAAGGGCCAGCTGGTTTGCTCTTCTTCCCGCAATGGTGATTGTAAGGTCAAGGCCTTTTAGCTTAAGTGCCAGGGTTTTGGCACATCTTCCGAATCCTGTAATCAGGCATTTGCTCTGGTGGAGACAGATGGGGCTTAACCGGATGGCCTCCGCGACAGCGCCTTCTGCAGTTGCAATGGTGTTTTTTATGGTGACATCTTCCATATCCATATAGTCGAAGCAGCTAATTCCATTTTTTCTGGCATAATCTTTCACATATGCCGGAATGCTGCCTCCAAACAGGGTATGGCTGGAGGTAAGATGGCTTAAGAGATTGCCAATTCCAAGGTCGTTCATTTCATGGTCAGAAAACAGACTGATTTTATCCTTGGTGAACGGTATGGGACAGAGAATAATATCGCAGCTTTCCATGGCTTCCTTCAGTGAGAAGTCCGGATCATCTCCGTCAGAATGAAGAACATTAAAAAAGCCGTTTTCAGTTAAAATGCGGCTTAAATAAAGCTGTCTTGAGTCGCCGCCTAATAGAAGAAATTTATGCATACGGTCATCACTCCTTATACTGGTTTATATGATAAAAAAAATGATTTGTGTATGGTACCAACCGGGAATGTTTGTCATATTTTTGTTAGTATGAACCTATTTTTTAGGAATGGATGTCTATGAATGATGGGATTTTTAAAGGCTCTGCTGCAGCCATTGTTACCCCCATGGACCAACATGGGAATTTGGATCTTACGGCTATGGAGCGGCTGCTGAAATTTCAGCTGGAAAATGGTACAGACGCGATTGTTGTAAACGGAACGACAGGAGAATCCTCAACTCTGGAAGAGAAGGAAAAGACTGAGCTGCTGGAATTTGTGGTGCATTATGTAAATCACAGGGTCCCTGTAATAATGGGAACGGGAAGCAATTCCACGTCAAATTCCGTGAGGCTTTCCAGAAAGGCACAATCATTGGGAGCATCAGCGCTTTTGCTGGTCACACCGTACTATAACAAGACATCCCAGCATGGACTGGTGGAGCATTTTAATACCATAGCGGACCGCGTGGATATTCCCATAATCCTGTACAACGTACCCACGCGAACAGGAGTTAATATTGAACCGGAGACCTATTTAAAGCTTTCAAAGCATCCCAATATAAGGGCGGTCAAGGAGGCAGGGGGGAATATCTCCCATATTGCAAAAGTGGCGGCCCTGTGCGGGGACCGTCTGGATCTGTATTCAGGAAATGATGATCAGACTGTACCGATTATGTCTCTTGGGGGAAAAGGAGTGATCTCAGTCCTGGCAAATATCATGCCTCAGGAGATGCATACAATGTGTGAACTGTTTTTTGAAGGACAGATAAAAAAGAGCAGAGATATGCAGCTGGAGCTGCTGCGGATCATGAATGCCATGTTTATGGATGTGAACCCCGTCCCTGTTAAAGCGGCGTTATCCATACTGGGAATGTGTGAGGAGAAATACAGGCTGCCTCTGGTTCCGCTGAAAGAGACGGATAAAGAAAAACTGAGGGAGATCATGGAATCTTATTTCAACCATGTTTAATACTTGAAAAATTTTAAAGAAGCGCTTCATAAAAACAAAATCTATGAAGCGTTTCTTTTGTGTTTATAATAAGTCCAGACGGCAAATAGAGTTGCAATTTGGATTCCTCTGTAAGATAATAAAAGAAAATTTTGTCGGAGGTGGATAAATGCTGGTGTCTAAATATGAATTTAATGTAAAATCCAGAGAAGATTTCTATATGTATCCGGAAAAATACCGTGTGGAACCATTTCGGATATATGGAAACCTGTATTATACAGGAAATAAAAGTGTTGGATCCCATTTAATTGATACGGAAGAAGGGTTGATACTCATTGATACGACCTATCCAACTACTTCGGCCATGCTGGTTCAGTCTATATGGGAATTGGGGTTTAATCCAAAAGACATCCGCTATATCATTCATACCCATGGCCATTTTGATCATATTGGAGGAACGGCTTTACTAAAAGAACTTTCCGGAGCGAAAACCTGTCTGGGAGAGGGAGATGCAGTCATGTTTCTTGAAAGACCGGAGCTGGTGTTAACACGTGACTCCGGCTGCAGTTATTTCAAACCCTTTGAGCCTGACCTGATTTTGAAAGACGGAGATATTATTACCCTTGGAAATACCAGTATCCGGATAGTTTCTACTCCCGGACATTCAGATGGAGTAATTTCTTTCTTTTTCGAAACGGAAGAAAATGGAGTCCGGATGACTGTTGGCATGCACGGCGGAGCAGGACTCAATACTCTATGCAGAACATTTATAGAACGTTTTGACAGAAAGGAGTGCAGGAAAGAATTTCTGGAAGGGATAGAGCGGGTATATGAAGAGCCTGTTGACATTATGCTGGGGAATCACGCGGGTCATAACCGGACTGTGGAAAAACGGCAGTTAATGATACAAAGTCCAGAAGGAGCCAATCCATTTATAGATCCGACTGAATGGAAACGTTATCTGGATACGGTAAAGAAACGGTATGAGATCATGCTGAAGGAAGAGGAAGCAGGGATTGATCTGATAGAAATGTAAGAAAGCTGGTGGATTGGGATGTCCGGAATTGCATTATTTGTGCCAAGCGATGAGATGTATGAGCAGGCGAAGGGGATACTGAGAGAAAAAGACAATCATGTTACCATAGTAAAAAGAATCCGGGTGGAGGAGGCAGTTACAGAAGCACAGAAGGCCATTTCGGAGGGTGTTAATATTATCATAGCAAGAGGCAGGCAGGCAGCAGAGATCCGGCGCCATACCAATGTAGCGGTAGCTGAAATAGTTATGACAGCACAAGAACTGGGACTTCTGGTGATCCGGGCTAAAAGTATTGTGGAGAAAGAGTGTCCCAGGATCGGTATCTTTGGCTGGGGGGACATGCTGTGTGATACAACATACTTTAACCAGTTATACCACGTTGATTTAAAACGGTATATATTAAAAGATTTTAATGAATGGAGAAATACCATTGAAGAGGCAGGAAAGGATGGACTGGACATTATTATCGGAGGTCAGTCGGCGTTAGATGGGGCATATCAGATGGGAATCCCTGGCCTATATATGTCTTCTACCGGAGAAGCCATACGGGTGGCGCTTAAAAATGCAGAGTCTCTTTACTATATGTCAGAAATTGAACAGCACAATTATGCTCAGTTTTCAACGGTTCTGGACAGCGCGTTTAATGGCATTATCAAAATCAGCGTGGCAGGAAAGATCCTTGTAATGAATCGTGCCATGGAGCAAATACTGGGGTGCAGTTCGGAACGATGTGTGGGGAAACCGGTAACCAGCTTTTTAAAAGAGCTTGATGAAGCTTCGTTAAATCAGATCTTGTCAGGGAGTCTGGAAAATTTCTCAACATTTCTCACGCTGCTCGATCAGTCCGTAGTCGTTTCTATGGAGCCTATTGTTGTGGGAACCCGTATTGACGGTGCAATTATTTCCTGTAACCGTTTAAAGCGGCTTGATATGAACGATAAAGACGTTATGAAGGAGCAGTATTTAAGAGGATATGTAGCTTATGGCACCTTTGATGATATCAGCAAGAATTTGAAAGATATGCATAAAATTGTGGAACTGGCAAAATTATATGCCCAGTCTTCCAGCCCCATGCTGATTGAGGCCATATCGGGCCCGGAATTGGAAGCCATTACCCAGGGGATTCATAATTACAGCATGAGAAAGAATGGACCCTTTATTGTTATTAACATGGCAGGATTGACAGAGGACCAGCAGACGAGAACTCTGTTTGGCAGCAAAAAAGAAGGACAGGGGGAAGAAGAACCAGGAGCCCTTGTGCAGGCCAATCATGGGACACTGGTAATTCAAAGTATTGACAAGCTGACGCTTCAGGCCCAGTACAATCTCATTCGTGCGATCCGGACAAAACGCTTGATCAGAGGTAACCGGATTGAAGATACGCTGATGATTGATACAAGAATTATAGCATGTACGGCAAAGAATCTGACTCAGCTGCGCAGTGAGTTCAAGTTTCGGTCTGATTTGTATTTTACCCTGAAATCTCTGCGTTTAAAGATCCCAAATTTAAAGGACAGAAGAGAGGATGTAGAGTATTTACTGGATCTGTATACCAGAAAATATATGGAGCAGTATTCCCGGTATCATGTGATGGCCCCTGGTGTAAAGCAGGTTCTTTTGAATTATCCATGGGAAGGAAACAGCATTCAGCTGGAAGCATTCTGCGAGAGAATGATTCTGACTGTAGGGAAACGTACCATTACAGAGGCATATGTCAGGGACTTGCTTGATGAACTCTATCACCGGGATACCAGTATCTATGCAGTTTCATTGGAAGAAGAGGAAAAAATGCAGCAATGGAGTCCTGAAGGAACAGCGGAAAACCCGGAGCGTACACTGATTAAATCCATACTTAATAAGTATAACGGAAACCGTACCTTAACTGCCAGAGAACTGAATATCAGCACAACCACATTATGGAGAAAAATAAAAAAATTGGAAATCAGTGAAAAGTAACCCTGGGCTCTATTGCAAAGTGAAATAATTTTGCAATAGATTAACCGCATTTGAAATAAATATTAAGCAATATGAAATGCATGCACAAAATGTAAATTGTGCATGCATTTTCTGTGTTATTGTGTCAATTGAACCGTGGCAGGAATGAGGCTATACTGTGGAAAGAATTTCAAGGCAGGTTATAACGGAGGCGCATATGAACAATACATTTCAGTTTCAGGATAACATTCAATTTGTCAAAGCAGTTTATTATAATTTTCATCCGATTCCATTACCGAAACCTTTTAAGGATGGGACTGGCGGAATGGGTAAATATGCTCCCGAACAGGGGTGTATTGAACTTTATGATTCAGAAGGGGCATGTGCTCATCTGTGTGTGGGAAGAAGCTTTGTAAAAAATATTCTTCCAATGATTTTGGATGGACAGACAAGAACATACAGCAAGTGGAGAGATACCCTCTACTGGAAAATAAGAAATTCCGGATTTCAAAGTGGCCAGGCAGTAGAAGTGGGACAGCTGGATTTAATGATGCTTGACATTCTGGCACAAAGAGCCGGTAAACCGCTGCACCGGTTTCTTGGCGCTGAAAAAGACTGGGCAGCTGCCTATAAAGGAGGCGGGTCTCTGCTTCTGGAAGACGAAGAGCTGGTAGATGATTTGGTCAGGTATGTACACGAAGGATATCAGACAGTAAAATTCAAAGTCGGCAGCAGTGACGGAAGGGATATGGAGCGTGATATACGCAGGCTTAGAAAGGTGAGGGAAGCTGTGGGCTCCGGGATTGGGATCGCAGTGGATGCAAATCAGCGATGGAATGTTGAGGATGCGTACCGTTTTGCGAAATTGGCGGAACCTTATGATCTGGCATGGTTTGAAGAACCGATACATTCTCATGATATGAATGGAATCAGACAGCTCAAAGAGCTGGGAGTTCCCATGCCGCTGGCATTTGGAGAATCGATGAGAATTTATTATGCTTATGAAACCTATGCGGAAAAGGGAGTGGATCATCTGCAGCCTTCCATTGGACGGATGAGCCGAATCGATGACATCCTGAAAATCCGGGATTTAGCCAGAAAGAAAGGAATCACTTTCTCCTCCGGAGGAAGAATCTATCTGAATGCTATTTTTGGCTGTCTTTACGGTGAAGATGAAATGATTGAATACCATGAACCGATCAGCAAGCCGGTGGGTAAATATACCCTGTTCCAGCCAGAAGAAAAGAACGGAAGGTTTTACTGTCAGCCTGATCTGCCTGGAAATCCGCAGCGTATGGATATTGAAAAACTGGAAAAGGATGGGCTGCTGGAGAGCAAAAAAATATTCTATACAGAATAGTGACTATTGTATGGTTGCGGGAGGGACAATTTTGGAAAAAAATATCAGAAGAAATCTCCGGGTATCAAAATATAAAAATCCCAGGGATTTTATTAAAAAGAATTTTGGCTTTTTATTTATACTGCCCTGGTGGATTGGTTTTGCAATATTTAAATTTTATCCGTTTATGGCATCGTTTATTTACAGCTTTCATGAATACAATCTGTTCCGGACAGCTGCATTCGTGGGACTGGAAAACTACAGGGCGATTCTTCAGGATAAGCTGACTATGACAGCTTTTGGACAGACATTTAAGTATGCGTTTTTAACAGTTCCGCTGGAACTTTCTTTCGCTCTGTTTATCGCATACATTTTGAACTTTAAGATAAGAGGAGTTAATTTTTTTAGGACAGCCTATTACATTCCCTCTATTTTAGGAGGTTCCGTATCCATTGCAGTTTTATGGAGATTTCTATTCAAGACAGAAGGTCTGATCAACATGATATCTGCAAAATTCGGAATGGAACCTTTTAACTGGCTGGGAGATACCAGGGGCGCATTTTTGGTTATTGTGCTTCTGCGTATCTGGCAGTTTGGTTCTCCAATGGTGATTTTTCTGGCAGCATTAAAAGGTGTGTCAGCAGATCTGTATGAGGCGGCCGCCATAGACGGAGCTGGAAAATGGAGACAGTTTTTTAATATCACAGTACCTCTTATTACACCGGTAATTTTTTATAATTTTGTAACACAGCTTTGCCATAAATTCCAGGAATTTAACGGTCCTTTTATTATAACAAGAGGAGGTCCTCTCCGGTCCACTACGCTGGTATCTCTGCTGGTTTACAATAATGCATTTAAAAGCTATGAAATGGGAATGGCAAGCGCCATTGCCTGGCTGCTGTTTTTAATTATCACCACATTCACCATCATTGCTTTTGTCAGTCAGAAGTACTGGGTATATTACAGCGATGAGGATGGGAGGTAGGAATAATGACAAGAGAAAAGAAAGACAGAATTAATACATTTCTCCGATACCTGGTCCTGATATTAGTAGGTACTGTAATGGTATATCCATTAATCTGGATGGTGGGTGCTTCCTTTAAAACTAATGCAGAAATCTTCTCAAGTATAGGATTTATTCCTAAATCGCCTACTGTGGAGGGGTATGTACGAGGCTTTAAGGGTTATGAAGGAATGACGCTTCTGTTTTTTATGTGGAACACTTATAAATTTGTTCTCCCTAAAGTTGCTGTTACTGTTTTTTCAGCAGTTTTTACAGCGTATGGTTTTGCCAGATTTCAATTTATCGGAAAGAAGTTTTCCTTTGCAGTGTTATTATCTACGCTATTTTTACCTCAGGTTGTACTTAATGTTCCACAGTATATATTGTTTAACCAGATTGGCTGGCTGGATTCTTATCTGCCCCTGATTATTCCCTCGCTATTTGCAGGAGATACCTATTTTGTATATATGCTGATCCAGTTTTTAAGGGGAATACCCAAAGAACTGGAAGAGGCGGCGAAAATAGACGGCTGTAATGTGCTGCAGACACTGTGGTACGTAATTGTTCCAATGTTAAAACCATCCATTGTATCCTGTGCTCTGTTTCAATTTATGTGGGCATCCAATGACTTTATGGGGCCGTTAATTTACGTCAATACAGTAGCAAAATATCCGGTTTCCATTTTTCTGCGTATGTCGATGGACGCAGATGTGGGATTTGAGTGGAACCGGGTTCTGGCAATGTCGCTGATAGCGATTATTCCGTCATTAACAGTATTTTTTATGGCACAGAATTCCTTTGTAGATGGAATTGCAGCGGGCGGAGTAAAAGGTTAAAAATATTATTTTTTGGAGGAGGAGAAACATGAAGAGAAACAAATGGAAACAGGCGGCGGTTTTTGCTTTATCCGGTTTAATGGCAGCATCTCTTGCGGGCTGCATGCCGACAGAGAGCAGTAAACCCCAGGGGGAGACAACCGTATCACAAACAAAGGCCGAGAGCCAGGGAACAGCGGAATCAGCAAAAGCGGAAGGGCTTAAAGTAAATACGACTGATCCCATAACTCTTCGCATGAACTGGTGGGGGGGAGACAGCAGGCATCAGGCAACATTGGAAGGAATCAAGGCATTTGAAGCAAAGTATCCGAATATTAAAGTAGAAGCAGAATACGAATCATTTACTGGCCATGAGGAAAAGGTCGCACTGGCACTGAAATCAGGATCAGCTGCAGATGTGGTTCAGCTGAATATGGACTGGGTATTTAATTATTCCCCGGACGGAAGCCTTTTTTATGATTTAAACAAGGTGTCAGATATCATTGATTTAAAGGCATATGATAAATCAGATCTGGATTACTATACAACCAATGGAGTGTTACAGGCGGTGCCTGCAAGCAATACAGGGCGTGTCTTTTTCTGGAACACCACAAGACTGAAAGATGTGGGGGTGGAAATTCCTAAGAATTTAGATGAACTGTATGCCGTTGGAGAAGCGTTTGCAGCTTATAAAGATGGTACCTATTATCCCATTATTTTAAATGAACTGGATCGTATGACACTGATGGTTTATTATTTGCAGTGCAAATACGGAAAACCATGGGTAGAAAACTATCAGCTGCAATACAGCAAGGAAGAGGTCCAGGAGGGATTGGAATGGATCAGCTTATTGGAAGAAAAGCATGTAATTCCCACGTTGGAAGTTCTTGCAGGCGATGGTTCCGAATTGGTGGATACAAACCAGCGGTGGATTGACGGGCATTATGCAGGTATGTATATCTGGGACAGCAATTTAAAGAAATACCAGGAGGCTGCACCTGGATTTGAATTTGAGGTAGGGGATTATATTAAGATGGGAGATTACAAAGGCGGCATGACAAAAGCCTCCATGGTATTTGCAATTCCCAAAACTTCAAAATATCCGGCAGAGTCAGCTGCTCTGATCCAGTTCCTTTTTGGTGATCCGGAAGGAGCAAAGATCCTTGGAGATACCAGAGGAGTGCCGGCGAACAAAAATGGCCTTGCATCCCTTGATTTATCCAACAGCCTGGCAGCAAAAGCAAATAAAAAGGTTATGGAATGGACTACATTTAAATTTGACCCTGTATTTGAACGCTCTGCACTGAAAAATCCAGACGGTACTTATTATATGGGTATGCAGATGCTCAGTTATAAGCAGGATGATGCAGCAGGAGTCGCAGAATATCTGGTTAATGACATCAATAAACAGTTAGAAGCAGCAAAATAATTTCAAAAAGAGAGGGAGAGCCCTTGAGCAAAATTTATTTTCCGGGAATCCCTCTCTTTCGCTCAAAAGTGAACAGCGATTGGTTTGTATGCGTCTTCTAATCACACTGAGAGCAGCAATTTTGCAGACTTTGACTGGTTTGATTATTACGGGGATAATTAAATTAAGTCAAAACTTAAATTAATAAACAGATTATCCTTCTTCTTGCTATCCCGTTATCTCCATGCTATATTAAAGTATAAATTTTAGAGGGAGAAAGGATGTCTATGATGAACAAGAGAAAAAAACGCATATTTACAAAACTGCTCTTCGGGATTTCTGCTCCAGTCATAGTAATTTTAATCTTATCAGGATTTCTTATTACTATGCAGGTTGGAAAGAGCATGGAACATCAGTCTACGGAAAATCTTAATTCGGCATCCTTAGCTGCAGCAAACCAGGTGGATTCATTTCTGACTTTTTACATGGCAGAGATGAAGAGTGCGGCAGCCAGCCAGCAGGTAGAATTGTATTTAAAGAATGCCACCGGAAAAGTGAGAATGCCGGATAGTGAGGGATATCCGGAGATTAAGAAAACGCTGGATAAACTGCAGGCGACGGATAAGGATAACATTCTCGCCGCATGGATAGCAGATCTGGATTTAAGCCAGGTAACACAGTCGGACAACTTCACATCGGAAGACGGCTGGGATATCACAGGCAGGCCCTGGTACCGGGCCATGGAGCTGGATCACCCCATATTGACGGAGCCGTATGTGGATGCCAGTACAGGAGGAGTCATTGTCAGTGCAGTCTGCGGAGTTTTTGACAGCAGCACCGGAAAACCTCTTGGTGTGATGGGACTGGATATTAAGCTGTCCCAGCTTGTCACAATCATGAGTGATTACAAGATCGGAACAGATGGATTTGTGGTTCTGGCTACAGAGGGAGGACAGATTGTATATCATCCGGACAATGATTTGATTCAGAAAAATGTTACGGAAGCGGATATGTCTGATAATATAAAGCAGGCGATAACCGGACAGGCAGCAGGCAGCTATGAGTACACGATGAATAAGAAAGAGTATTTTGGAGCTGTAAACCGGGTTGGGGACTCCGGCTGGCTTGTACTCTCCAGTATTCCAAAGTCAGAAGTGCTTGCTTCCCGAATGGCTGTGACTGCAACAATTATAACTGTCTTCCTGCTGGGATCAGCATTACTTGTATTATTAATTATTCTCATTTCCAAGGGGATGACGAAACCGCTTAGAAAACTGTCTCATGTTGCAGAACAGATTGCAGAAGGCAAGCTGGATCTTGCCATGGAGAACTTTGATAATGATGAGATCGGTATGGTTGCTGCTTCCTTGGGCAATACAGTATTGCAGCTGAGAGATTACGTAAACTATATTGATGAAATTACTTCTGTTCTCAATCAGATTGCAGACAAGAATCTGGCGTTCCAGCTGGAATACGATTACAAAGGGAATTTTGAAAAGGTGAAGAATGCCCTGCTTAAAATCCGCAGTACACTGACCGTTACGATGGAAAGGATTGTATCTGCTTCGGATCAGGTCGCTTATGGATCGCAGAACATATCTGCCAGCTCGCAGGCTCTTGCTCAGGGGGCAACAGAGCAGGCCAGTGCGGTAGAAGAGCTGGCTACCACCATCAATGATATTTCCCATAATATTGATAAGAATGCTCAGGACTCCACCAGCGCCAATGCGCAGGCGGCCGCCGCTACCTGTGAGCTGGAAAACAGCAGCAGACATATGGAAGCTCTGGTTACTGCCATGGAGGAAATCAGTGAAAATTCCAGGGAGATCAGCAACATTATAAGGACCATAGAAGATATTGCGTTCCAGACCAATATTCTGGCACTGAATGCAGCTGTGGAAGCAGCACGGGCAGGAGAAGCGGGAAAAGGATTTGCTGTTGTAGCCGATGAAGTCCGCAATCTGGCATCAAAAAGTTCGGAAGCAGCTCAGAATACCACACACCTTATTGAAGGATCTATTCAGTCCGTTATGAATGGCTCCAGTCTGGCGAAGGATGCCGCAGAATCCCTGTCAACAGCGGTAGTGAGCACCCGTTCTGTTTCAGAGATGATTGAACGGATCTCGGAAGCATCAGTGAGACAGTCTGAAGCAATCCGTCAGGTTACTGTAGGTATCGATCAGATCTCATCAGTGGTACAGACCAACTCTGCAACAGCGGAGGAAAGTGCAGCTGCAAGCAAAGAGCTGTCTGATATGGCGAACTCATTAAAAGAACTGGTAGACGAATTTCAATTAGATCAGCATTAAAATAAGAGGTTGTCGGAAACTAACAGATTAAGGTTAGTTTTTGACGGCCTCTTGTTTGCTTTTTTATGTATCGGTCAGGCGGTTTTTTGATTTACCAGAAAGGCGGATAACGAATCCAGAACCTCATCATGGCTGTTGTTGTAAATGATCAATTCCAGATCGGTGTCTGAACAGAGGGTCATAATACCCATAATGGATTTGGCATCTATGATAATACTTCCTCTGCAGATGTCCATATCACAATCAAACTGATTCGCTGTCTTTACAAATGCAGTTGCTTCTTCGATGCTGGTTAAACGTATCTGATATCTTTTCATATGTCGTACCTCTTGCGGATTGTAATGATTGTATTGAAATTAATACATTACTAGATTATAGGAGCTGTTTGAAAAATAAACTATGTCCAAATTTGTATAAAAACCGTCTTTTCTTGCAAATAATGTAGAAAAGGTGATATAATGAACCGGGGGAAGGGCATGTGAGTCTGCCGTTTGGAGGTTAATATGGATGAAGAACTTCTGAAATTTTTAAGGAACACATCGGAAGAAAAAAACGGTATTATCAAAGATGCATCTTCAATTTTATCATACTGTGTAAAGGAAGGGAAATGCAGTGTGGTGGATAAGAATCTTGTTATTGAATCTGGGAGACTGATGGATCTTTACTGCCAGCCGCCACATATAGCGATTCCGGATCACAGTCACAATTATGTGGAGCTGGTTTATATGTACAGCGGTTCCACCACTCAGGTGATTAATAAAAACAAACGAATCGTACTGGAGACTTATGATCTCCTTCTTTTAAGGCAGGGCACCAGCCATGCAATTGAGCCTGCAGGGGAGGGTGACATAGCGGTTCATTTTTTTCTCAAGCCGGAGTTTTTTTCCCACCCGTCTTTAATTACGGAGGATGGAAGCATTCTGAGGCATTTTATTGCAGGTGCGTTGTCGGAAAATCATTCGGTAGCGGATTATCTTCATTTCCGGCTGCAGGACATCCTGCCCGCCAGGAATCTGCTGGAGAATATGATCTGGTCTCTCATGGTGGAGAAAAAGTGCAGACAGGAGATTAATCAGGCGACGATGTCCATGCTGATTATGGAACTGCTTCATGATGCGGATAAGGTGGAATCCCATGACGTGATTCAGTATGAGGAGCAGATTGCATTAACTGCATACCAGTATCTGGAAAGCCATTATTCCACTGCTACATTGGAGGAATTCTCCTTAAAGGTCATGCAGCCGACCTATTATGTAAGCCGCCTGTTTAAGCGGTATTATCAGATGACTTTTACGGAATGCTTACAGCTGATCCGGCTTTGCAGGGCTGCTAACTGTCTGACTGCATCCTGTAAACCTGTGGAAGAAATTATACAGGAAATCGGATATGAAAACAGCAGTTATTTTCATCGCCTGTTTAAAGAACGTTATGGTCTGACACCGAAGCAGTACCGTGATAAGTTCAGGAATTAATTCTGAAAAGATTATGAAATATCCATTCATAACATTGACTTTGACTGGATAGCTTATTATAGTTAAGTCAAAGAAAAGGGGCGATACTATAGCATGAATCAAATGAGAGATCAGTTTATAAGGTTTATGACAGGAAGATATGGCGCTGATAAGCTTGGACGGTTTTTAACAGCAGCAGCATTTGTTTTATTTGTGGCAGGCCTGTTTATACGGAATCCCTTAGTGGATTTCATTGCGGCAGCTGTCCTGTTAATAAGCTACTATCGTATGTTTTCAAGAAATATCAGAAAACGTTTTGAGGAAAACCAGAAGTTTGAACGCTTTTGTTTTAAAATAACGGAAACATTCCGCAGATGGCGTTTCCGGTTTCAGCAGGGCATGAAGTTTCATATTTACAAATGCCCCGGCTGCGGACAAAAAATCAGGGTACCAAGGGGTAAGGGGAAAATAAAAATTCATTGTCCCAGGTGTAATACTGATTTTATTAAGAAAAGCTAGTATATAGAAGGGAATAATTATGAATTTACAATTTAAGCCGATTGAGGCAAACGATGTTGAAAAGATAACTCCATTTTATGCCCTGCGGCCAAATAAGACCTGTGATAGTGTATATCTGGATTGTTTTATCTGGAGAGAGTACTATCATGTAAAGTACGCAATCAGCGACAATAAAGCGCTGCAGTTTTTAATGGAGAAGGATGGCGAGCCATTTACAGCTATGCCTATGTGCCGGGAGGAAGACCTTCCTTATTATTTCAATGAGATGAAAGAATATTTTAATGAGGTTTTAAAAAAGCCTCTCAGGATCTCTCTGGCAGATGAGGCTGCTATTCAGTATTTGAATCTGGATCCTGATAAGTTTGAGGTAAAAGAGGTTGAGGACTTAAAGGATTATCTTTACGATGCGGAATCATTACGCACACTGGCCGGGAAGAAGCTTCACAAAAAGAAGAATCATCTGAATTCCTTTTTAAAGGAATATGAGGGAAGATACGAGTACCGGACACTTTGCTGTTCAGACCGGGACAGTGTGGTGGAATTCTTAAATATGTGGTGGGAGAACAAGGTGGAAGCCGCGGAGTTTACCCGTCAGCTGGATTATGAAGTTATGGGAATCCACAGCATCTTAAAGAACTGCTCTTTTTTAAATGTAAGAATGGCAGGCGTCTTTATAGACGGAGTATTAAAGGCATTTACCATAGGAAGCTACAACCCATATGAAAAAATGGCTGTCATTCATATTGAAAAAGCCGATCCTAATGTAAAAGGTCTCTACCAGTTTATTAACCAGCAGTTCATAACCCACGCCTATCCGGAAGAGTTATTACTGGTGAACAGGGAAGATGATGTGGGAATGGAAGGTTTAAGAAAAGCGAAGATGTCTTATTATCCAGTTGATTTTGCAAGAAAATACTCAGTGGTACAGAAGGGTTTCTAAACTATGGTACGGTATTTGAAGCAGGAAGAAAAAAGTGAAAGCCGGGCATTATGGGAAAAAGTTTTTTCTGAGGATACCAAGAGCTTTCTGGATTATTATTATTCGGACAGAGTCCGGAAGAATAAGATTTTGACTGCATGGAGCGGTGATCAGGCAGCTGCAATGCTCCATCGCAATCCATATGAGGTGGTAGTGAAAGACCGCATATGGAAGGTAGATTATATTGCGGGAGTGGCTACTGATCCGGCTTTCCGGCATCAGGGTTATATGAGAAGACTGCTTGCCCGGTGCTTTTTGGATATGTATATGGAACGGATGGAATTTTGTTTTTTGGTTCCGGTTGATCCTGCCATCTACCATCCCTTTGATTTTACCTATATCTGTGATCTTCCAAAGCGGGTGCTGAACGAAAAGGGCAGAACCCGGTTAAGCCGCCGTGCTTTTATGGAACGGTCTGATGACTGCAGGGAGGCTGCAAGGTTTGTGGGCCGCCAGCTGGAAAAAAAGTATGAGGTATATGCTCACAGAGATGAGGAGTATTACCGGAATTTATGCAGAGAAGTAAGAAGCGACAGCGGAGATATGATTCTTCTTTTTACCAGAGATGAAAGAGAGAGACTTGCCGGAGTCTGGGCATATTACGGAGAGCTTGCAGAAAATCAGAGAGAACTCATTGTTCTTGGAGATTATGTAAAGGAAGTCGGCAACTTAAGGCCTGCTGTAATGGGGCGCATTATTCATCTCGAGCAGTTCGTTAAAGTAATCAGACTGAAAGAAGATTGCCCTGTCAGTGAGATGGAACTGTTTATTGAAGTAAAAGATGATTTTATACGTCAGAACAGCGGTGTATTTCTCTGGAAGCTTAAAAAAGACGGCTCTGTTATGACTACGGTGTCAGACAATAACAAGATAAAACCGCACCTGTTAATGGGAATCAGTGAACTGACTTCCTGGCTTTTTGGATATGAAAAGCCGGAGGTTCCGGAAAACCGGCAGACAATGGTAGACCGGATAAGACCTTTAAATGGAGTGTTTTTTGATGAAATAACCTGATTTTCAGCTGCTGGAAATCAGTTCCGGGCGGATTCAGCTGAATCCGCCCCTGCAAGTTGGAGGGTTAAGATGATGAAGGAACAAAGTCTGTTAAAGAACTGGATCAATGAAAGCTGCAATATTGTATTTTTTGGCGGCGCAGGGGTATCGACTGAAAGCAGCATTCCTGATTTCAGGGGCGTGGATGGACTTTATCATCAGGAGTATCAGTATCCTCCTGAAACCATCATCAGCCGCAGTTTTTACCGGTCAAATCCGGGGGAGTTTTACCGTTTTTATAAAAATAAGATGCTGTTTCCCGATGCAAAGCCCAATCCGGCCCATTTAGCTCTTGCAAAGCTGGAAGAGCTGGGAAAATTAAAGGCAGTTATTACACAGAATATCGACGGACTTCATCAAGAAGCAGGAAGTAAGAATGTGCTGGAACTTCATGGATCGGTCAGGAGAAACCATTGTACCAGATGTATGAAGCTTTTCACATTGGAAGAGCTGCTTTCTTCCATGGGAGAGGATGGGGTTCCAAGGTGCAGCTGCAGCGGGCTGATCAAGCCGGATGTGGTGTTATATGAAGAAAGTCTGGATGAAGATGTGCTCAGCCGTTCTGTGGCTTACATCTCTCAGGCAGACATGCTGATTGTAGGTGGAACTTCACTGACGGTCTATCCGGCAGCCGGACTGATTGATTATTACAGAGGAAATAAGATGGTACTCATTAACAAAACCGTTACCCCGATGGATGACAAAGCGGATCTGGTGATCAGCGGAAGCATCGGTAAAGTGCTCCGTGAAGCGGTGGGGGTCTGAAGAACGGTCCAGGATTAGAAGGAGAGTAAACGATGTATCAGGCAGCAGAAAACAGATATAATATTATGAAATATAAGCGCTGCGGAAGAAGCGGAGTCATGCTTCCCATGGTATCTCTGGGGTTATGGCAGAATTTTGGACTGGAGAAGCCGTTATCAGAACAGAGAGTGATTCTTTTAAAGGCATTTGACATGGGAATCACCCATTTTGACCTGGCAAACAACTATGGCTTTCCGGCTCCTGGAAAAGCAGAAGAGAACTTTGGAAAGATTTTAGAGAGTGATCTGCTTCCATACCGGGATGAGCTGATTATTTCTACAAAAGCAGGTTATGATATGTGGCCTGGTCCCTATGGAAACTGGGGTTCCAGAAAATATCTGATGTCCAGCCTGGATCAGAGTCTGAAACGTATGGGGCTGGAATATGTGGACATATTCTACCATCACAGACCAGACCCAGAGACTCCTCTGGAGGAGACCATGGGAGCTTTGGCAGATATTGTAAAGCAGGGAAAGGCGCTTTATGCGGGAATATCTAATTATGGTGAGCAGGAAGCGGTGAAAGCAATATCCATGTTAAGGGATATGGGAGTGCCGTGCCTCATTGACCAGCCAAGATATAACATGCTGGAACGGGGAGCGGAGGACGGCCTGTTCAGAGCTCTGTCAGAGCAGGGAACCGGCTGTATCTGCTACAGTCCTCTTGCCCAGGGCGCATTGACAAACAGATATTTAAATGGTATTCCGGTTGATTCAAGGGCTGCCAGAGAGGGAACCACCATAGGCGGACGATATCTGACTGAGGAAAGGCTTAATCAGATTAAGAGTCTTGATGCGCTGGCTGGAAAGAGAGGTCAGACATTGGCACAGATGGCGCTTTCCTGGGTTCTTCGGGAGCCTGCAGTGACATCAGTTTTAATAGGAGCCAGCAGCGTAAAGCAGCTGGAAGATAATGCAGCCTGTCTGGAGAATCTGTCATTTACTGAACAGGAGCTGAAGGAAATTGATATTATATTAAAATAGCGCGTACGGGACAGGTGTATGGTATGATTTATGAAGTTGGAGATGTTGTAAAATTAAAAAAGCAGCATCCATGCGGGAGTCAGGAATGGGAAATCCTGCGTGTTGGGGCTGATTTTCGTTTGAAATGCATGGGCTGCGGTCATATGATTATGGTATCCAGGAAGCTGGTAGAGAAGAATACCAGGGGATTAAAGGGAAAAGATGGACAGCCGAAGTCATAAAAACCTTATAATAAAAGAAAAATGTGCTGAAAGTGGGAAAAGGACTTGCTTTTATCAAAGATTTCCGGTATAATACTGTACCGTGACATATATTAATCCTTGCTCCTGTAACTGAAGGCAGGGGCCAGAGACCACAAGGAGGTAAACAAGCATGAACAAATATGAATTAACCGTTGTTCTGAACGCAAAGCTCGAAGATGAAGAGAGAGCAGCTGCCATGGAAAAAATTAATGGTTACATTACTCGCTTCGGCGGCACTGTAACAGGCGTTGATGAATGGGGTAAGAAGAGATTAGCTTACGAAATTCAGAAAATGAAAGAAGGATTCTACTACTTCATCAAATTTGATGGCGCGTCCACAACACCGAACGAATTAGAAGAAAACGTTCGTATTATGGAGCCGGTTATCAGATACTTATGCGTGAAACAAGAAGCATAATAGATAAAGAAAGCGTGATCGTATGAACAGAGTAATCCTTATGGGCAGATTGACCCGTGATCCAGAAGTAAGATATTCCCAGGGCGAGCGTGCTATGGCCATTGCAAGGTATACCCTTGCTGTTGATCGCAGAAGCCGCAGAAGTCAGGACGGCAATGAGCAGACCGCTGATTTTATCAACTGCGTTGCATTTGACAGAGCAGGTGAGTTTGCGGAGAAGTATTTCCGTCAGGGTATGAGAGTACTGATTTCCGGAAGGATCCAGACTGGAAGTTATACGAATAAAGACGGCGTTAAAGTATATACAACCGATATTGTTGTAGAAGATCAGGAATTCGCAGACAGCAAGGGCGGCGCTCCAGGCGAAGGCGGCGGCTATCAGCCAACCTCCAGACCAGCTCCCTCCAGTGCAATCGGCGATGGATTTATGAATATCCCGGATGGAGTCGAAGACGAAGGACTTCCATTCAACTAAATCTAACAGGAGGTATACCAATGGCATTTAACAGGAATGATAAAGCTGATGGCGCTAAGATGAGAAGAGGCGGCATGCGCAGAAGAAAAAAAGTATGCGTATTCTGCGGCGAGAAGAATGGCGTTATCGATTATAAAGATGTAAATAAATTAAAAAGATACGTGTCTGAAAGAGGAAAAATTCTTCCCAGACGTATCACTGGCAACTGTGCAAAGCATCAGAGAGCACTGACTGTTGCTATCAAGAGAGCAAGACATATCGCTCTTATGCCTTACACTATGGAGTAAATCTTTATTTTATAAGAGTTTAATATGGAAAGACCTCACATGAGAGTGTGAGGTCTTTTTTTAATGAAGACTTTCCTATTTATAGCAGTTCTGTAAAGTGACCGTAAAGGTGGATCCTTTACCAATTGCACTTTCTACCTTGACTGACCCCTGTAAAAGTTCGACAATCCGTTTGACCATAGCAAGCCCCAGGCCATTGCCTTTGGTGGTACGGGAGATATCCTCCTGATAGAATTTATCAAAGATATGGTGCTGGGCTTTTTCGCTGATGCCGCAGCCATTATCCTGAATGATGACCACGGTATTCTCCGCATACTGTCTTGCTTTTATGCCGACGTAACCGCCATGTTCTGTGAATTTTAGAGCATTGGAGAGCAGATTATTCAAAACGATTTTAAGAAGGCCTTCATCACAGGTTATCAGGATACTGTCGTCAAAATCCAGCTGTAGATCTATACCTTTTTCATCCATCACCAGTTCAAATCCCAAAATGCACTGACGGAGCTGTTCGCTCAAGTCATATTCCAAAGGTTTAGCTGCAATCTTCTGATTGTCAAGCCGGCTTATTTGGAGAATGTTGCTGATCAGATCTGATAACTGCAGTGAGGCCGCATTGATACGTCCGATGTAATCGTTCCGTTCCTCTTCAGTCAGCGTGTCACTCTGTAAAATAGTGGAATAATTGCTGATGACGGCAATGGGAGTTTTCAGTTCGTGGGAAACGTTGGAAATAAAATCGTTTTTCATGATTTCTGTACTGGCCAGCTCGTCTACCATCTGGTTAAAGTCCATACGCAGTGTTTCAATTTCATCAATCATATGGTCTTTGCGGTAGGGTGCAAGACGAACGGAATAATCCCCGGATGTTACCTGACGGGCTGCCGCTGCAAGTTGTTGGAGAGGCAGCACATGCTTTATATAGCGTGTATGGGAAAACACCTTAGAAATGATCCATGCTGTTAAAACGATGTATCCAGTAATTGCAATACTCAGGTAAAAAGAGTGTTCTGAAACAAAGGGAACCACTTCCATGATATAAATAAGAATGCCAAAAAGTAGTGTGATAATGGCGGCATCCAGCAGTATCATTCTCTTCGTGATAAGCTTTACATTAATTCGGGGATCCAATTCTTTTTTCATAACTGTACCTTTCTTCTACTTAATTACTGCTTTGTATCCAATGCCCCGGACCGTTACGATTTTGAAATCTTCGCAGTCTCCCATCTTTGCGCGGATGTTCGTAATAAAGACATCAATGGAACGGGGGCCGCTTTCATTGTCGATTCCACCGAACTCTTCCAACAGCTGATGCCTTGTGAAGGCACGGTTTGGATAAGATAGCAGCTTGAACAATAGCTGGAATTCCCTGGTCGTCAATGGTACCGGTTCTCCATCCAGAGTAATAGAGAATCCCTCTTCATCCAGTTCCAGATATCCAACCGTGATCTTTTTCTGGGTGGTAATATTTGCCCTGCGAAGAATTGCCGTGATATGGAGGAGCAGTTCATTGAGATCCACTGGCTTTACCAGGTAATCATCAATTCCCAGGCTGAAGCCTTTTTTCTTTGAAGGATAATCTTCCTTTGCTGTCATAAATATAATCGGAATATTGGGATCATCCTCACGGACAGTTTTAGCAAATTCAAATCCGTCTATCCCGGGCATCATTATATCCGAAATAATCAGTTCATATTTCCCGGAATATAATGCATCATAGGCTTCTTCAGCATTGATGCAGCCTGTGGCTGTATAATTATGAGCCGCCAAATGCCGGCATACGGTGCGGTTTAGATCCGGATCATCCTCTACAAGTAATATGCGAATCATGTCAATCTCCTTTTCTTTCTTTTTTTAGTCATTCATTTCCGGAATATTTCTGGGTCACCAGGTCATCAGTGCTTATTTTATCAATAGAATATTAGCAAAATGTTAGCGGAAATGGTTCATCTTAACAATCTGCTAATATTTGCCAAATATAAAACAAATAATTTATTTCTATAATACAATCATCGACAGGCGAAGTAAACCTTATTCGATGAAACAGAATAAATACAGACGGCAACAAAACATATCATCTAGCTGTGGTGATATCTAAATTGCTTATAATGAAGGAGAAAAAATTATGAAAAAGAAAGTACTGATCACCGCCATTGCCACGGCAGCATTCGCAAGTGCTGCAATGACTGCTTGCAGAACAACCGCCCCCGCAGCCGCACAGACTGCTACAGCAGAAACCACTAAGGCTGCCAATACTGAGACATCCTCAGCAGTCGGAATTTCTAATTCCTATGACAATAATGAAGAGCTTCTGGCAAAGTTTCCAATTGAAAATCTGACCCCGGTGGACTCTGATATGGAAAGGAACATTCAGAATCGGCTGCTTAATGGTTTTGAAAACTGGAACCGTGGATTTGACGCCTGGAAGGCCTGGGGAGATATTCTCTATACACCAGATTCCCTTTATAATATTCATGGGGCAAAGCTTACCCTTGCAGAGTACCAGAAAGCTATGGATATTGAGCTGAAAGCAACCGACATACAGATGGGTGTTTTTCACAACATGGTCATATGCGATGATTGGACAGCCATCCGTTATGATACCCATAACACAAATAAGAAGACTGGAAAGACCAGCGATGGTACGGTAATGGAATTTGTGCATTTTAAGGATTATGGTGATGATTTAGGCACTCGTGTTGTGGAAGGCTGGGCAGGTACTAAGGATAAGAGTTTTGATGGTGTTTCAAATTTCCAGACAGAAGAAGAGAAGACAAAGCAACAGGAAGCTCTGCAGGAGGTTGTTAATTATACAATTCCGGAGACCACAGAACTCGCCGCAAAGTATCCGGTTTTAAATCCTACCTCCATTGATGACGGCATGGGTAAAAAGATTCAGGCTGCCATCCTGCAGGATTTCGATAATTGGAATCAGGGTGCGGAGGTCTGGAGTAATTGGTCAGATACCTACTTTACAAAGGATTTTCAGTTACACGGCAGAGATGAGGATATGGGGCTTGAGGGTATCAAGTCTTTTGTTAAAGAGGAAGCAGAGAAAACAGAAAATAAGCGCCTCTTCTTTGACAATATGCTGATCAGCGGTGACTGGGCTGCAATTCATTACAGAGTAACTAATACTGACAAGGCAACGAATGAGAAAAACGCTGGAGACGTAATGCAGTTCCTCCATTTCGTCCAGGAGGGTGACAGTGTAAAAGTTTCTGAATGCTGGACAAAATAATAATTTGATATTCACTGGTATATTTCTGATTTTCACCAGAAGTATGCCAGTGAATTAATTTGTTTAACAATAAATCTACTCTCTTTTTTCTCTTAATCACTTAATTCTTCAATTATTTGTTTCCGCAATTTGCTAAAAAATCTGGTCAGAGTTATTAATAATGACTGTAGAAATATATGGATAAAAATGATAAACTTAAAAATGAGTAAACGGGTTGTTTATTCATTTTTATGTAAAATTTGATGGTAAATTAGTATATTCAAAGAGGAGTCTGATGTGAAAAAACATATACTGCTTATTAGCAATGCTGACTGGATTACTAAATAGAAAGCAATTCTCCAAATTGTATCTGACTTTTCTTCGAAAAAACCGGAAGAGGAAAAAAATTTTGTTTATGTTTGATATTGATCATTTTAAGGAGAAAAATGATACATATGGTCATATGCTTGGGAATGCAGTTCTTGCAATGGTTGTAAGTGAGGAAAAAGAAGGATGTTACCATGTGACGATTAGTGTGGGGATTTCAGAGGTCGATGAAGCACTGTATCGATCCAAAGAGAATGGACGGAACCAGATCTCTATATATTTACGTTCAGACAAGAACGGAGGAACAGATAAAAATGGAAATAAAAACATTGGCAAATGATACTATAAATTCTTTAAATACAATATTTGAGAAACATAAAGAGGATCGAATCTGCATATTGGCGACCACTTGCTGTGGCAAGTCAACATTACATGAGCAGATTCCAGGAACCGTGGATATGGATAATGAATTGTGGCCCCAATTGACCAAAGAAGAGGAAGCATATATCTGCCAGAAACCATGGACGAAAGAAATTGGAGATTTTGCAGGCAGGCTGGTAAGAGAAAGAGTGACGGTTAAAGCTGGGTATCCATTATTTACTCTGATACTTTTGGATTGTGAAGTGATTGTATATCTGGACATAAGTGACGAACTGCTTGCGGAGCATTGTAAAAAAAGAGGAGCTGCTTTTCGGGATGCAAAAAATGTTAAGGATGCCATAGAAAATACGTGGAATAAACAGCGGGAAAAGGGTGATAAAATATGTTACTATTTAAAAGTTACAGAATGATATGAAACAAAATCCTATGTGTGGGAAGTAATATCAGATTAGGGGACAGGCTTATGGATCAGGATATTATTAATTATTATAAAGCATATGACGAAGAAGGAAGGTTATTTAAGAACAATAGTCATAAGATAGAATGGCTGACCAGTATGCATTATTTAAAGAAATATATTAAAAAAGAGTCTTTGGTATTAGACGGCTGTGCGGGGACAGGAAATTATGCTTTTCCTTTAGCTGAGTTGGGATATAAAGTTGTTGCAGGAGATATAGTTCCTGGTAATATTGAGATTATCAGGGACAAGCAAAAGAATAATCCTGTATTAAAAGATATTTATATCGGAAGTATGCTGGATCTTACCAGGTTTAGTAACGAAAGTTTTGATGCAGTTTTATGTATGGGGGCTTTTTATCATACTGATGATGAGATAAGACCCCGCATAATGAAAGAATGCCTGCGTGTATTAAAACCGGACGGATTGTTGGCTGTTTCCTATATCAATACGATGGCTGGTGTAATTTCCGGGTTGGATGATGGTTTAAAGAACATGGACCAGGCGGACAAATGGTTTGATAATAAAACCAATGACGGACTATTCCTGTATATGACGCCTCTTCAAATGGAGGAGATGGCATTAAGTTTTCACACCAATATTGTTTCACATATCGCTGTAGATGGGATAAACTACTTACTTTCCAGTAAAATTAATAATGCTGATGAGGAGAATTTTAGCAAGTGGTATCAATTTCATTTGAAGACATGTGAGGATAAGAGTCTGTTAGGATATAGCCTGCATAGTATGATAATCTTGCGAAAGTAGATTTATATTTTCTTAGATTTTCAAATAGTAAAAATGTTAAACGGGGGAATGAGAATGAATGTAATTAAAATTGAAGGTATATCGGATTCGTATCCAGAACCGATAGAGGGTACCTTCGAATGGTTTTATTGCAAAGAAAGCAATAACAGCTCTTGTGATTTATACGAGGCAGAGGAAATAGTAAAATCCGGAGAGAGATATTCCGGTACGGTGTGTCATCTGATTCATTATCCGGAGGGACGGGTTTACAGCCCATTTAAACAAAAGGAGAATGTGTATATTGAACGGCCGGTCTGGGACAAGGGTGCTTTTTATTTTTTAGAGGTTGATTTTTCCAAACAAAAAATACAGATATATAGTTATTTCCCACACAGCCAGAGGCTTGAAATTATAAAAGAATTGCCCTTAGTAATTGTGGAAGATTGCTACAATCTGATGTTAACAGTATCGCCTCTTATGCTGACGAGGGCTGGGAACGATGGAGTGTACGAAATTGTCTGGCCGGAAAATAAAAGAATTGAGATAGGGGATACGGAGAGTCTGCTTTTCCGTGAGGGAAAATATCTTTATTTTTCCGAGTGGTGGGAAGATCCTGAGTATCATGAAAATATAATTATCAGAGATATTGATACGGGTGAGGTAAAAGAAAGAAATCCTGGTTATCTATGTAAGATGCCTAATGGGGTGTATTGGAGAATTCAATAATTTTTGTTTAGGATATGCGATAAGCGGTAAGGGGTCTGTTATGGTTAGAATAAGATGTGTACAGGAAGAAGACAGAGCTTTCTGGTTTAAACTGGATAAGCATTTGCGGGAGAGTGAATTTGAGAAAAAGATCAGGGACAAAATGGGGTATGTCTTATTTGAAAATAATGTTCCTGCAGGTTTGTTAAGATATAATCTTTTTTGGGACAATACTCCATTTTGCACCATGCTCTATGTGGATTTTGAGAGTCAGGGTAAGGGTTATGGAAGAAAATTAATGGAGAATTGGGAAAAAGATATGAAGACGTTGGGGTATGGAATGCTTTTGACTTCCACGCAGGTTGATGAAAATGCCCAGCACTTCTATAGAAAAATGGGATATAAAGACAGCGGTGGAGTGATTATTAATATTCCAGGGTATGAGCAGCCCATGGAGATGTTTTTTATTAAAGAAATCTAGGAAGCGGATTGTGAAAATATGAAGACAGAAATTATTTATTTTTCTGCTACAGGTACAACAAAAGCAATTGTTACAGCAATTTCAAAAGGTTTAAAAGGTAAGGTTCATTTTACGGATATAACTCTGCCGGATAAACGAAAAGATATTATAACAGTTGACAGTGATTTAGTAATTATAGCAATTCCGGTTTACGGGGAAAGAATTCCTCATTTTTTATTTGATTATATAAATCGATTACAGGGGAATGGAACACCCCTTGCAGTGGTCTCAGTTTATGGAAATATGGGATTTGGAATCAGTCTGGAGCAATTCAAAAATTTTGCGGAGAGGAACAATTTCAGACTGATTGCTGCAGGAACATTTATTGGTCAGCATACTTATGCCTCCAAAGAGGCTCCTGTTGCATATGGCAGACCGGATGGTCAGGACATACAGCAGGCTGAGCTTTTTGCTGAGAGTATTCAGAAGAAGATAGATTCGGGTAATTTTACGTGTCCTGAAATACCGAAAAGTATGCTGCCTGGTTTTATAACAGAGTTTCCGGATTCGGGGACACGGTTTCTGGTCAGGCAGCCCCGGATATACGGGACTTCCTGCAATTCCTGCGGAGCCTGTGTGCAAAAATGTCCGGTGGGTGCCATTGATCCCGAAACCTTAAAGATCAGTGAAAATAAATGTCTTCGTTGTTATGCCTGCGTAAAAGTCTGCCCGAAAGCTGCCAGAACAGCCAGGCTGCGTCTGCCTTTTTTTAGAACCATATTTTTTCATGCTGGCAGGAAAAGAAAGGAAAATCATACATTTTTATAAATAGATGCATGCATTTTATTCCGATTCCCCTGCAATCCTTGCCAGCTGTTGTATGTTCTTGTGAAGTACTTTCATATTCACAAATGCAAAAACAAAGCCGGCTATAACCCAGAGTGTTATTTCAACTGCTGAATAATTTAAGACCCTCTGCGCAAGAATCAGGATATAGCAGCAGGGAAACAGTGTCAGCCATGCGGTAACTTCCCCAGGCACGTAATGCCGGTAAGACAGGGGCAGCAGAACAATATGGAATAGAATAAGGTGAATAATATTCGCTGCCAGCAGGCCGTACCATAAACCATAAAAGCCGGTGATATTTCCAAGCAGGGTAGCAAGAATCCATAAAATCAGTTCTTCCAACACCCCGACAGCCAGGCCTGCTGTGCTTTTGGAGTTGCCGAACGGTGTGATGGGAAGCGGGATAAACTGTTTAAATCCCTTTTTACACCACTGTTTTGCTGTAATAATCTCTTCCATATCATGTACAATAAATAATAAGGGGAATAACCAGGTAAACCATCTTAATTCATTCATAATTGAATCTCTCCTTTTTTGATTATTATTTTAATCAAATGGCAGAAAGTTTCAATCAACAGATTTTTATTCCTTATATACTTAAGCTACAAAACAATACATAGTGTTGCTTATTTATTATGAATGTATAAGAATAGTAATGGGAAAGGAATGCATATGAACCAGAATGATTTGCGTGTGAAAAAGACCAGAAAAAATATTGAGAATGCGTTTATCTCCTTGTTGAGAGAAAAGGATTTTCATAAAATAACGATTCAGGATATTCTTGACCGTGCTTTAATTAACCGTTCCACATTCTATAAGCACTATATGGACAAATATCAGCTGGCGGAAATACTCTGCGATGAAGTATTTGAATTTTTGAAGGCGGCTGTCAGAGAGCGGTTTGACTGCGACACAACGGAACATATCCTTATGGTACTTAAACCAATGTATCAGATTTTATCTGACAGAAAAGAAGAAATCCTGGCCCTTTTTACCATTCATACTGAATCCATTCATTTATATGAAGATATGTACGATTTCTTACAAAAAAGTTTTTATGAGAGACAGAAAATGACTAACAGAAAGTCATTGGAGTTATTGGATTATTTGTCAGATTTATATGCGGCTCTTGTATTGACCGCAATGAAATGGTGCCTGAAAAATGAGGGGTATGAGGAACTGACCAGACATACGCAGCTCTTTATGCATCTGAAAAAAGTATTTGATTACCCTGGAGAGTGAGAAAACAGATTGTCTGTTGATGTGGCAGAAATAATCGGGCGGCCGGATTCATCCGCTTACTGAAGGATACGGATGAATCCGGACGCCCGATATTATCTGCGTTTCATTAATTTTACGATTTCCATAATCGGTATAATTGAGACTGCAATCAGTACAGCGATGGCATATTCCATAAGTGAGATATGCTCGAACGAGAACGCATTTCTTAAAAATGGAATGTAAATAACAGAAGTTGTTAAAATGAAGGACATAAGCAGGGAGCTGTTTAAGAATCCATTCCTTGACTTCAAATGAAAAATGGAATTGTATCTGGAACGCATATTAAAAGAGTGAAACATCTCAAGCAGTGATAAGGTAAGAAAAGCCATTGTCATGCCGTCTGCACTTTTTGCAATTTCCCAGACTCCGCTTTCCACATAATGCCCCACAAAGTAGGCTGTCAGCGTCAGGAGTGCAATGACAAAGCCCTGAAGTGCGATTTCAATACCTACGCCATCAGAAAAGATGCTGTCTTTCGGGTTTCTTGGAGCGCGTTTCATAATATCAGCTTCTTCCGCTTCCATGCCCAGTCCGATAGCAGGGAAACAGTCTGTGATCAGATTGATCCATAGTAAATGGACTGGCTTTAAGATGGTAAAGCCCATTAGGCTGGCGACAAATACTGCAATCACTTCTGCCAGGTTAGAGGAGAGCAGGAACTGAATTGCTTTACGTATATTATCATAAATACGGCGCCCTTCGGCTACTGCTGCAACAATGGTGGCGAAATTGTCATCTGCCAGAACCATATCCGCAACATCCTTAGTAACATCAGTTCCTGTAATACCCATTCCAACACCGATATCGGCTTCCTTAATTGCAGGGGCATCGTTGACCCCGTCTCCGGTCATGGCTGTCACTTTAGAGAGCTTTTTCCATGTTTTCACAATACGGACTTTATGTTCAGGCTGTACTCTGGCATAGACGGATAAGTCCGTAATCTTTTTTTCCAGTTCCTCATCTGTTAATTTTTCCAGTTCCCCACCTGTAATAGCCATGCTTTCATTTTCAAGAATACCCAGTTCTTTTGCTATGGCTACGGCAGTGTCCTTATGATCTCCTGTAATCATAATCGGGCGGATACTGGCATTCTGACATTCCCTGATGGCTGCTTTTACTTCTGGACGAACGGGATCTATCATGCCGGAAAGTCCAAGATAGATCAGCTCATTTTCCAGAGTTTCTGGTGCGTAAGCAGGCGGGGCGTCTTCCCACTCCCGCATGGAAGCGCATAAAACACGAAGTGCCCGGTCGGCCATGGCTTTGTTGGACTGTATGATATCATGTCGGATATCATCTGTCATCTTTACGATGCTTCCATTCATGCATGCCTTGCTGCAGCGTTTTAATACCTCATCAGGGGCGCCCTTTGTAAACTGGATTATAGTGCCGTCCTTCTTTTTGTGTACAGTAGACATCATCTTTCTTACGGAATCAAACGGCGCTTCTCCGATACGCTCATAATCACTGGAGAGTACCGGCTTTGATAAGCTGTTTTTATATGCATCATTTACCAGGGCGCATTCTGTAGGTTCGCCTACCGCCTGATGGCTGTCAGGATCAAGAACTGCATCTGAACAGAGGGCCATCGCTGTCATAAGAAGAGATTCATCTGAAGTGGAATGTTCAACCACAGTCATCTTATTCTGTGTTAAAGTACCGGTTTTATCCGAACAGATAATCTGAGTGCAGCCTAAGGTTTCTACAGCTGTCAGTTTTCTGACAATTGCATGTTTGCGGGACATTTTTGTTACGCCGATGGAAAGAAGTATGGTTACTACTGCTGCCAGACCCTCTGGAATTGCGGCAACAGCCAATGAAACAGCAATCATGAAGGTATCAATCAGTTCTTCCAGATGAATGCCGTTTCCGGAAAAACCAATTCTTAAAATGTTTACAGCAAACATTAAGGCACAAATCCCCAGAACCATGATGGACAATACCTTAGAAAGCTGATTAAGCTTGATCTGAAGGGGAGTTTCTTCATCTTTGGCAGTATTGAGGGCATCCGCAATATGGCCGATCTCTGTTTCCATACCGGTGTAGCAGACGACGGCCTTTCCACGGCCATAAACGATAGTAGATCCGGTATAGATCATGTTTTTTCTGTCTGCCAGAGCAACTTCGCCATTTTTGGCATTGATCACATCACTGTGTTTGGAAACAGAGACAGATTCACCTGTCAGCGCCGCTTCTTCTGCTTTTAAGCTTGCACTCTCCAAAATCCGGGAATCGGCAGGGACTGAATCTCCTGCCTCCAGAACAATGATGTCGCCGGGAACAAGCTGCTCCGAGCGGATAATTTCAAGCTTGTCATTTCGGATTACCTTTGACGTCGCTGCCGTCATCTCCTGCAGGGAGGCAATGGCAGATTCGGCTTTGGATTCCTGATAGACTCCAAGAATTGCATTAATTACAACTACGAGGAGAATGATTACCGTATCGATCATGCCTTCGCCCTCATAGAAAGAGGTGACTCCGGAGACGACTGCAGCAGCAATCAGGACGATTGTCATAAAGTTGGAAAGTTCTTTTAAAAATTTTTTGAAGAGACTTGCTTTTTTTCCCTCTTTTAATTTGTTTAAACCATACTTCTCCTGGCGTTCTTCAACCTGGGATTCGGTAAGTCCCTGAGGAGATGTCTCAAGCTGGATTATAACTTCATTGGATTCCAATAAGTATTCTTTTTGCATTGTTTTTCTCCTATAGATTATTTGTATGTTGAATTTGATCAGTGATAGATAGTGTTTCCCTTTTTTTCTTTAATTATCAGAATTTATTAGTCTCCACAGGGTGGTTCTGCTGATTCCCAGGCTTTTGGCGGCTTTTGTATGGTTTCCGTTCTGTGTATCCAGTACAATAAGCGCGACCTCCCGGTTGATTTTATTTAAGGGCTGTGATAAGTTCAGCATATTCATGTAACCGCTGGCAGATGCGGAAGTGAGGGTCACTTCTTTGGTCAGAACCTCTTTTACGTCATTAATATCAATATATGGTCCCTGAGACAGGACAAAAAGGTTATTCATGACCCGGCTGAACTGCATATAGTTATAGGGCCAGTGGTAGCGCTGCAATTCTTCTATGGCATCTGATGAAAATCCCAGTACCTGCTTTTCATTTTCCATATTCAGCTGGTTTAAGTAGAGATTTGCAATGGGTTCGATCCGCGATACATCTGTTCTAAGAGTCGGTAGAGTAAATACAAATAATTTCAGCCGGTTAATGAATTCCATGGAGCCGGAATCTGTGATTCCGTGGGAATTGCAGATAAAGGATATAAGAAGCCGGTTTCTTTTGCAGGCATCGGTATCAGTGATATTGATCCAAAGCTGCCTTTGCCGTTCTTCGCTCAGCAAATTCATGTTCTTTATAAAAATCGTGCTTCCGCAGCTGCAGAGAGGAGAATTGTGATGGCTGGTTAAGTAGTCCCATACCTTGTCACTTAATAAGCTGCAGTCTATCTCGATGAACGGCTGATCCTTAACGGAGCTGCGCAGATAGATAGCCTTTGCGATCTGTTCTTTGCCCGTGCCTTCTTCGCCGGTTATGATGACCGGATATAAATCCTTATTGACCTGGTCAATGGTATTGTAGAATTGAGCGAAGAAATTAGTGACGCTGTATATGCTTTCGTAAAATTCTTTTTCCACATCTCTCTGGTTGCTGTACTGGATTCCGCTTTTGGCTCCGCCTGAGGGAGCTTTGTTTACGGTAATGTAAAATGCAACATATTCAATTCCTGCAGAAAGAAGACGCTGAGCCTGTACGGAGTAAATCAGGTTGTTTCTCCGGTATATTAAACTGCGCTTTTCATCTGGCGGTATGTTGTTTATTTCTAAATGAAGTGAATCGAGAATTGCAGTATCATTTTCTGTTATTGTTGAAAAGATCAGTTTCCCATCATTGTCAAAAACTACTGTCCTCATATCTCTCAGCTTAACCAGGCTTCTGAAAAAGTTGTTTTCATTTCTCAGCTGAGTGTAGTATCTGCAGTATTCAAGTGCAGTATTGAGGGCATCACGTATGCTTTCAACTCCTGAGGTGAGAAGAAACGCATCCATGCCAAGGGTTCTCGCCGTGGTATAGGTGATCATATCGCAGAGAATTGCCTCATAGCCAAGGCCTGCAATCTGCTTAAGAACCGGTAAGGCTTCCTCTGTTGAATTGATGGAAAAAACATCGATGGGATAAGGAAGGACCTCTTTTAGAAACTGGCTCTGTTCTGTGATGCTTGAAAAGCCTGCAATGGCGACTTTCTTCGTGTCTGCATTGGAAAGCTTTAAGGTGCGCAGAATATCGTATGCGGATGTATGGATTTCTATTACAGGCAGAGATATGGATTGCCGTAACAGCTTTGCTGTACCTCCGCGGGAAATAACTACATCATAATTTTCATAAAAATTACTCTGGGCAATTTCCACACCTTTTTTTAAGTCCCCCACCAGGATGGTTATATCGATGCTGGGATATTCCTCCGCAAGCTTCGACATGATAGATTTCATGCCTTCATATGGCGCTATTGCCAGTATTCGTATCTTATCAGACATGGTCGTCCTCCTTTTGTGAAAATGTTCTTATTTGAAACATTGTCGTTTGATATATTATAGCATAATTCGTATCATTTTTAAATATTTTAAAAAAAATGTATACAACCATCAGAAAAAAAGGAAAAAAATTTTTCTGCCTGTTTCATATATAAACCAAAACAGGCTTTGAGTTTATTCTCACAGATAAAATTGTATGGTATGATGTGTATATTAAATGAAGGTATCTGATTCAGAACCCAATACAAACAAAATGCTGGAAAAGGTAAACATATGATTAAATTATTAATAATTTCGGATGATTTTACAGGTGCACTGGATACAGGCGTTCAGCTTTCTTCTGGCGGTGCGGCGACCTATGTGACTCTGGAATCTGAATTTAATATATCCGATTTTGCTCCGGATATTGATGTTCTGGTAATAAATACGGAAACCCGTCATTTGAACCCGGAAGAAGCGTACAAGACGGTGTTTTCCATAACCGGGCGGGCGCTAAAAGCAGGAATTCCCTATGTATATAAAAAAACAGACTCTGTGCTGCGAGGCAATATTGGAGCGGAGATTGCTGCAGTAAGGGATGCCGCAGGTTATAAACAGATTCATTTTATTCCCGCATATCCTGAAATGGGACGGACAACAAAAAATGGAGTACATTATGCAGATGGCGTGCCAATAGCGGAAAGTATTTTTGGGAAAGATCCGTTTGAGCCGGTTCTTTATTCGGATATTCCCAGTATTATATCCTTACAGACAACAGTTCCAGCTCATGTGATTGGCCATTTGGAAGAAAATGCAGGGGAGGATATGGAGGGTATACTGATATACGATTCCGCAGCATCTGAGGATATGGAAAAGATTGCTGAAAGGCTTATGGCTGGGAAAAATTCCTGTCTGATGGCAGGCTGCGCGGGATTTGCGGCTCTGCTGCCCCAAATGCTTGGAATTGAAGGCAGGAGTCCTGGAATTCCTGTTTTACCGCCTCATATCTTCATCGCCTGTGCCAGTATTCACCCGGTATCACTTGCCCAGTGCAGCTATGCCAAAGCAAAAGGAGTACCCCAGCACTGTCTGTCCCCGGAAGAAAAGCTTAACCGTTCCTGGCCGGGTAGTGGGTATTTCAATGCTCTGGCTGAAGAGCTTTTGCATTCCTGTGAAGAGAATCCAGTTGTTATTTTAAATGCCAATGGTCCCGGTGAACCGGAAGCAACTTATGAATATGCAAGAAAAAATGGAATCTTACAGGAACAGCTGCGGACAGATGTTGTATCTGTTATGGGATACATGATTGAAGCTTTGCTAGACAGGGGACTGGAAGCCACTGTTTTTCTTATGGGGGGTGATCTCCTTTATCAGTTTGCAAAGCAGACAGGAATAAAAGCCATTTCTCCTGTCTGTGAATTAGAGCGGGGGGTGGTGCTTTCAGTAGCGCTTTATAAAGGAAGAAAGATAAACCTGATATCAAAATCAGGGGGATTTGGACAAGAATCGCTTTTTACAGATTTGTCAAGGGACTTAATCAGGGAACGTGAGGGAGCTGTAATTGATAAAGAACAGCAGTGAGACATCTGACCGCCGCTTTGGTTCCAGGCCAGGCTGAAGAGTCCGCAGTTTTACAGATACTTAAATTCTGTTAAACTGTGGGCTCTTTTTTTAATGCATTTACATACTAAAGAAGATCCATAAATTTTTGCAGTCCGTCTCTGGTGTCATCACTGTTTAATTTGGAATAGGATGCAGCTTTCTGGAAGAACTGGAATGACTTCACATCCTCAGACAGAAAATTATGGAACAACATATCAAAGAGAACCAGTATGAGGATTTCCCTTGTTATGGTGTTGCTGCTTAGAAGCAGATCTGTCTTTGGAATCAGCAGGATGATATTGGCATAGGGAGAGCAGAGGGACTTCTCGTAATTGGTAATAAGCAGGACACTGCTGCCATTTTTCTTAAAATCAGCCAGTATGGAAGCCAGCTGCCTGTGATTGCCGGAGAGAGATATGGTGATAAAGAGATCGGTCTCCTGAGAAAGACTCTGATATAACTTCAGTGTATCATAGTTGGTAAGTGCCTGAACAGTAAGGCCCAGAGTCATAAATTTGTGGGCAATAATTTCCGCTATGTTCTGATTGAAATTCAGTCCGATAATAAAGATCCGACGTGATTTTAACATCAGCTCTCTGGTATGGCTGATATCCGCAGGGTTGGTTAAGTGAAACAGGCTGTCTAAGAGCATTTTGTAGTCGTTGAGCAGGGCGGAGTAGTCGGAATGATTGACAGAGGAAGAACTTTTGTCAATTTCCTTCTGCATGGTGTATTTTAATTCATTCAGACCGGAGTACCCTACTTTTTGGGCAAAACGGATGATGCTTGCATCGGAAGTACCGATCTCCTTTGCAAGTTCCTGGGCACTGAGCTCAATGAATTTCATTGTGGATTTTTTAATGTATTGTACGATTTTCCAGTCCGTTTTGGTGAACTGATTGGACATGCCGTCAATACGGGCCATTAAAGTAAACAGTTCATAATTTTCTGTCATTTGAAATACAGCCTTCCTTTCAATCTTCCCGGAAAAGGGAAGCCGTGTTGTTATTTCTGTAGCAGTTATGTAGTGAATTTCAGATTAAGTATATCATATTTCTGATTTATAATTCAATATTCCTTGATTAAAAAAGTTATAATTACAAAAAAGTAGCAAAATACATAATTAAAACTGTGAAAATAATATAAATACAATATTGACATGAAAAATGTAGTATGCTACAATTCGAATTACAAAAGGAAATACAAAACTGTTAAATGAGGAGGTACGATATGGAGAAACCGCAGATTTTGCTCTTAACTCACGGAGGCTGGGGAAAGGCGCTGACGGAAAGTCTGAAAATGATTATGGGAAGCGTTGATTTTGTTCATGAAATCCCGCTTCTTCCGGAGGTTACGTTTGCAGAGTATTACGCCATGGTGGATGAATATGCAGCCGGAATGCCGGAAAAATCTCTGATTTTTACGGATGTATTTGGCGGAACAACCACCAATGCAGGGGCTAAGATCGGACGGGAGCGGAATATTAAGGTGGTTTCAGGGCTGAACGCTCCACTCATGATTGAAGCCTGTACCCAGATCCAGTACACCGGGGATTGCAACTTTGATGTGGTTTTGCAGCAGGGGCAGTCATCAGTCATTGATGTGATCAGTGAGGTCACAAAGTCAATGGGAAAGAAGGAGAGCTAAAATGGCGGAAATTGTATTATGCAGAATTGACAGCAGGCTGATTCATGGACAGGTTATGACCAAATGGGTGAATCAGTCAAAAGCCAATCGGATTGTTGTAGTAAGCGACAGTCTGGCTGCGGATGAATTTATGCTGGAGATCTACTTAATGTCTGCACCTGCAGGGGTTAAGGTAGAATGTTTAAGCAGGGCAGATGCAGTAAAGAATTGGAATGAAGACCAGTTTGGCAGCGGCCGGGTACTTTTACTGCTTCCGGATTTAGAAAGCATGAAGGAAGTATATGACGGAGGAATTAAGGTCACTGATATTCAGGTAGGAGGGCTGGGGGGAGCTCCTAACAGGAAAGTGGTGTTTCAGAATATCACTTTGGATGATGCAGATGTGGAAAAGTTGATTTCGTTACAGGAGGCAGGAGTTAAGATTATCTTCCAGACAATTCCGGAAGATGTACCGCAGGATTTTCACACCATTTTAAAAAAATACAATAACTAAGGAGAGTATGATATGAGTGTGTTGATGTTAGCTGTATGTATGGGGTTCTATTACTGGTTCTGCCGTTTGAGATTTGGGTATACCTTTTCTTCCATGCTTCTGCAGCCGGTTGTCATCGGTGTTTTTGTAGGGCTTCTGACGGGAAACATGCCGTTGGCCATGAAGATTGGTGCAGGACTTCAGCTGGTTTATTTAGGGGTTACATCCACTCCCGGCGGCAATGTACCCAGTGATCCTGCTCTTGCAGGATGTATTGCAATTCCTCTTGGAGTAATGTCCAACATGACTCCTGAGGTTGCCATTGCTCTGGCAATTCCATTTGGAGTAATTGGAGTATTTGTGGATCAGTTAAGAAGAAGTACCAATGCAGTCTGGGTTCATATGGCAGACCGCTATGCAGAAAAAGCGGATACAAAAGGGATTTTACGGGCAGCGTTTCTTTATCCGGCTATCGCAGGACTGGTTATCCGTTTTCCAATCGTATTTGCAATTGACTTTTTTGGTGTAACAGCAGTGGAGAAGCTGATCGCGGTTCTTCCTCAGTGGCTGATGCATTCCTTTGAAATCATGGGAGGAATTCTTCCAGCTCTCGGTTTTGCAATTACCTTATCCGTGATTGGAAAGAAGTCACTGATACCGTTCTTTATAACAGGATTTTTCGCAGTTATGTACTTAAAGCTTGATACAATGGCTGTAGCCATTTTTGCAACCTGCGTTGCATTGCTGTTAGGTTTATTCCAGTTAAAGGAGGAGGCGATTTAAGATGGGAGAGCAGACACAGGTGAAAAAACTGAATAAAAAAGATATTACCAAATCCATGTGGATTTATTACGCCGGAGCAGAACTTTCCAATTCCTATGAGCGTCTGCAGAGTCTTGTATTCTGTGCGTCCATGACGCCAGTTTTAAAGAAGCTGTATGATACAGACGAGGAACTGAGTGCAGCCTTAAAACGCCACCTGGTTTTCTTTAACACGGAAGGAATCTTCGGAGCAATCATTCAGGGAATTGCCATTTCCATGGAAGAACAGAAAGCCAATGGAGAGAATGTAACAGATGAGGCTATCACAGGAATTAAAACCGGACTGATGGGACCGATTGCAGGAATGGGAGATGCGATTGTATGGGCAGCCATCATGCCGATCATTATTTCTATCTTTCTTCCTTTTGCAAGCAGCGGTTCTGCACTGGGAGGCATTCTTCCTCTGATCCTGTATCCCGCCATTACCATTGCCATTGCTTACTGGCTGATTCATAATGGCTACACACTGGGGAAAAAGTCAGTGGTGTCACTGCTTCATGGCGGCAAGATGAAATCAATTATTTTCACTGCAAACGTCATTGGTCTTACGATGATGGGGGCATTATCCGCAAGCTACGTCACCATATCCACGCCGCTGAAGTTTGGTTTTTCCAGCGGAACGCAGATTGTGGTACAGGACATACTGAATACGGTAGCACCAGGTCTTCTTCCTCTGGCAGCCGTATTTATCATCTATTTTTATTTAAGAAAGAAAGGACCGTATTATAACAGAATTCTGCTTACAGTCGTGGCAGTATCTGTCATCACTTCTCTGCTTGGAATTCTTTAATGGTCTTAAGGAGTAATAATGGAAAACATATACAGTAAAAGCGGCCTGCAGGCCGTGATTAATGCTTCCGGAAGAATGACAAAGCTGGGTGTTTCCACCATATCGAAAGGTGTGGGGGAAACACTGGTGGAGGCAGCCGGCAACTATGTGGTAATAGACGATCTCTATGTCTATGCAGGCAGAAGAATTGGGGATCTTATTGGAACCGCTGATGCCTGTGTTACATCCAGCGCCTCCGCTGGAATTGCACTGGCAGTTGCCTCTTTAATCTGCGGAGGAAACCTACAGAAAGTAAAACACCTCTATGACCTTCTGCCTTCTGTTTCTAAAAGGGAAGTAATTCTCTTAAAAGGGCAGAACGTGGACTTTGGGGCTCCGGTTGCAGAGATGGTACAGATTGGGGGAGGAAAAATCGTTGAGGCCGGATATGCCAACGGGGCTTCTGTTGAAGATATTGAACAGGCAGTAACAAAGGATACGCTGGCAATACTTTTTGTGAAATCCCATCACTGTGTTCAGAAGGAGATGCCGGATGCCAGATCAGTCATTGAGCTGGCAGGACGTCTGGGGATTCCATGTATCGTGGATGCGGCAGCAGAAGAAGATTTAAAAATCTATGCAGCCATGGGCGCCGACTTTGTATGCTACAGCGGAGCAAAGGCCATAGAAGGGCCTACCAGCGGTTTTGCTGCCTGCAAGACGAGAGAACTGGCAGACAACATGAGACTTCAGTACAAAGGCATCGGCAGAGCCATGAAGGTAGGAAAAGAGTGTACCATGGGACTTGTAAAGGCAGTGGAGGAATATATTGCCGGGGAAAAGACAAGTCCTGTCTCCAAAGAAGAGCTGGAACGGTTTGCGGCCTGTGTAGGGGAGATACCAGGCTGCAAAACATCAATTATTAAGGATGAGGCAGGAAGAGAAATATTCCGCTGTAAAATTGATTTTAATCCCGAACTTTACGGGATGAATGCAAAAGATGTGGTAAGAGAGCTGCAGCGGGGAGATGTAGCAGTCTTTACCAGAGATTATCAGGCAAATATCGGTTCCATCGCAATTGATCCCAGGCCTTTAAACAGTGAGAAAGAACTGGAAATCATTGAACAGAGGCTTAAAGAGATTCACAAATCAGCAAATGGAGGGAAATAAGGGATGGAAGGATTAAATTTTTACAAAGGAAGAGTCTGCTTAAACTGTCTGACAAATTCCGTTGATAATGCTAAGGCAATTTATGAGGCTGCAGAGGGTCATGTTGCAGTCGGGATTTTGTCGGCAAATTATCCGGATGTGGAACATGCAGTGGAGGATATGAAACGATATCAGGAAGCAGTGGACAATAATATTTCCGTTGGACTTGGTGCAGGAAATCCCGGACAGTGGAAAGCAGTTGCGGATATATCCGGGCAGATTAAACCGAAGCACATCAACCAGACCTTTACGGCAGGCGGATATACCAGAGCCAAAACGGGTGAGGGACCATTTTTAAATTCTATGGTTGCTCCCTGTGGTAAAGCGGGTTATGTTAAAATATCAACTGGTCCACTTAGTAAGGATATGGAGCCGGCAATCGTTCCGGTTAAAACTGCAATTGCAATGGCAAAGGAGCAGGGAGCCGATTCCTTAAAGTATTTTCCCATGGGCGGACTGAAGGTGAAAGAGGAGTATGAGGCGGTCGCCGCAGCCTGCGCAGAGAGCGGATTTGGACTGGAGCCAACCGGAGGAATTGATCTTGATAACTTCTCTGAGATCCTGAAGATTGCGGTTGATGCAGGAGTGGAACACATCATTCCCCATGTATATTCTTCGATTATTGATAAAGAAACGGGAGCTACAAGAATTTCCGATGTTGTGAAACTTTATGAAATGATACAAGAAATTTTAGATTAATAAATGGCTGTTTTCCTGTCTGTGGGGCGGGAAAACAGCTTTTTTTCATTCATTTCTGTATTCACTGGGACTGATGCCGTAAACATGCTTAAAGGTTTTGCTGAAATGGAACTGGTCAAGGTAACCGGTGAGCTGGCTTACATCGGCAATGGATAATTCGGGGTTGCGCAGAAGCTGCCTTGCAATATTAAGTCTGTAGTTTCTCAAATATTTAGAAGGAGTAATCTCTGTGTATTTGAAAAAAATTTTGCTTAAATAGGGAACTGAAAATCCAAATTCGGAAGCCAGTGTGGTAAAATCAATCTGAGTCTGATAGTTCTTGTGAATATATTCTTTTATCAGTTCCACTATTTCTTTTGCCCTGTTTGAGGAGTGAAGCAGTGTGACGGAGTCAAACCGGTCCTGAGTTGCAAGAAGTTTTGTCTCCAGGGCAGCCAGAGTCTTTTCCAGTTCCTCGTAATTGACTGGCTTCAGTAAATAATCGCTCACTTCATACCGGAGTGCTTCTTTTGCGTATTCAAAATCTGTATAGCCGCTTATGATTACACACAGGATAAAGGGATATGTTTCGTGTATATTCCGGACTAACTCAAGTCCATCCATCTCTGGCATCCGTATGTCTGTGAAAATCACATTGGGCAGATGCTCTTTGGCCATATTCAGTCCTTCAAGGCCGTTTGTTGCAATGGCCGTTACCTTGAAGGAGGTATTTAACTGTTCGATTTTTCTGGCTATGTTTCTGGCAATTAAGGCTTCATCTTCTACGATTAAAACAGAATATTTCAAGGGATCATTCCTCCTATGACAACAATGGCACCATGGGGTACATTGTTGCTCAGCTTAAATATATGATTGCCCCGGTAAAGAATTTTAAAACGGATATAAATATTCATGAGTCCCATACCGTCTATTTCCAAATTGGGCAAAACGCCGTTTTTCTCAATCAGGTCTATCTGGTCTTTCAGCCTTTCTAAATCTTCACTGGAAAAGCCTGGTCCGTTGTCCCGGATCTGCAGCTCCCAATAGGTGCTTGTCATGATACCCAGAATTTTTACATTCCATGGAGGGCTTGATTTGGTGGAATATTTGATGGCATTCTCCACGATCAGCTGAAGGCAAAGCTTGGGAAGCCGGACCTGATGCATTTTATCCGGTATGTCAAATTCAAATTGAAGTGAGTCACAGTATCTGACCTTCATGCATTCCAGATAATCACGGGTATGGTCAAGTTCATCTTTTAACAGAACCATCTGCTCACTGTCTGAGGAGATATAACGCAGGATTCTGGATATGGTCTGACACATGAGGATGATTTCGCTGTTCATGTTCTCATCCGCCATGGCCTGAATGGTTGCCAGAGAGTTGTAAAGAAAATGAGGGTTCATCTGAGCCTGAAGTGCCAGCATTCTGGATTGCATATCGCTGTTTTGAAGCTGAAGTTCCCGCTCCATTGATTTTCTTGCCTGTCTCTGCATTTTTAAGAAAGCCTGGTATAAGGTGTTCACCTCTGTGATATTAATTTCCATGTCCTCAAATTCAGTTGTATCTTTTTCCTCTCCGGTCAGCTGGAATGCCCGTACCTGATGGTAGATCTTATAAAGCGGAGTGGCAATTCTCCGGGAAATCAGATAAGACACCATAACGGTTATTACCATGACGGTAAACAGAAGTATGAAAGCTGTGTTTAAGTACTGATGGACCGGCTGCATCAGCATACGGTTATCAATCACAAGTGCTGTAGTAAAACCGGTATAGTCTGATGAAGAAAAAATGACGTATTTATTTTCCGCTTTTAAATAAATGGGGGCTGCGCCAGAGCCTTGGGAGGGGCTGTTTTGCTGCGCCTGAATCAAATCATAATAACTGTCTGGTGTGCCGCTGCTTCCGGTTGTATAGATGGCTTTTCCTTCCGGATTGAAAATGTATACGTATTCTTTATAGGGACTGTTAAACGTATTTATTGTATTTGCTATGCTTTTGAAGGATTTTTTAACTTCTACAATGCCCTGTGGGATGTTGAGCGGGCTATAATACATGCGGCAGAGTGAGACAAAATAATTATCACCGGAATAGGAATAAAAGCGGCCCAGGGTGTTGTCCTTATCGCAGTAAATAAACTTCATTCCTTTAGCCTGAACTACCTTGCTGCACCAGTCTTTTTCAGTTACCCGTTCTTTGGATGCAGTATTATCAAGTCCCACTCCAAACTTACCGTAATCGAGGGAATAGAGGTAAGTCTGGTCCGCGGGGGAATTGGGACCGATCATGGCGATTATAAGGTCAAACAGGATTTTGGTGTTATTGATATTTTCGTAAATTTCGTTTGAGCTTAAGGTGTTGTCCTGATAGTTGACATAGATACTAAATTTTTCTTTAATCAGGTTGGAATAAATGATATTCTGAGATACAGTATCAAGGTCATGGATAACAGAATCGAAGCTGCCCATGATCATGGCGGCGTTATTTTGAAGGGAAGAAAAGGCATTTACCTTTATCTTGCCGGTTTCACTGATGACTGTGTGAACCGTGAATGCCAGGATTACTGCAATGAATAAAGCAGTATAGGGAAGGAAAAGTGTTGACATTATGCTGCGTTTCTTAACATTCTTTGTTTTATTTGCTGCCATTTTAAATTCTTCTTTCCTGGGGATTATTCTGCTGGTTAAAAATATACATGAAAACAGATCGAAATGTTCATTCAAAAATGTCTATATTACACTATATAATACAGGTAACATGATAAAAGTCAACAATTAATTTTGGGGAGGTATTTTTTATGAAGTTAAAAAAATTAGCTGTATTAAGTCTTGCTCTGGCTGCTGTCCTTGCTTTTTCCGGCTGTTCAAAAGAGGAAAACGCACCGCAGAAAAGCACAGCTGCAGGAGAAAGTACAGCTGCAGAAGCAAAGACATCTGCTGCGCAGGAAAAAGGCGGCGTTACTCTTTCTTTTATGGCCAGCCAGGACTGGATTCAGGATGCGGAAATTGAACTGTCCAAAAAATTTACTGAGGAAACAGGAATCAAGGTTGATTATCAGATCATTCCTTCCGACCAGTATGTGAACCTTCTGATGACAAAATTAAACACTGGGGAGTGTACGGACATCTTTGGCGCACAGAGTGGTAAATTTGATATTAAGGCACAGATCAATGTGGAAAAAAATGCGGTTGATTTAACTAAAACGTCATGGGGAAGCCAGGTTGAACCATTGGTGGCTGATCAGCTGTCTGTAGACGGAAAGCTGTATGGACAGCCGATTCAGGACGTATCCTCTGTATGGGCAATCGGTTATAACAAACAGATTTTCAAAAAGCTGAATCTGGAGATTCCCAAAGATTATGAAAGCTTTCAAAAAGTCTGTGATACGATTAAGGCAGCAGGAATCACTCCTGTCTATGAGTGTGTATCAGATGGCTGGCATCATACATTATGGCTGCCTGAGGCAGGCGTTGAGGCTGAAACAGCAGAGCCTGGTATCGTTGATAAATGGAACAGCAACCAGGTACCATTTAAAGGAAATGCAACCTTAATGACAATTTTGGACCAGATCAATGATATGGTGGCAAAAGGTTACTGGGGAGAAGACTACATGTCCAATACCTATGCGGATTCAGCAAAAAACATTGCTTCCGGCAAATATGCTATGACCGTTGCCAATCAGGGGTTTGGAGTGGAAGTCAATAAGGTTAATCCTGAGATTGCAGTGGATGACATTGGTTATTTCGTAATTCCGCTGGCTGACAACCAGACATTAAACGTTAACCCGGCAGGTCCTGCAAGATTCATATTCAGCGGTTCCAAACACGCAGCTGAAGCGCAGCAGTATTTAGAGTTCCTGGCAAAGGAAGAAAATCTTAAGTACCTCACTGAAAATGTAGGCAAGTTCAACAAACTGCCATTTAATAATGCTCCCAGCATGTATACGGAAACAATTCAGGATTTTTATAACAGATATGACAAAAAGGGTACTGTAATTCAGACTGCTGTAAAATATGTGAATCCGCAATGGAGTGAGATGGGAGCAAACTTGTCCGCCATGATCGTTGGAGAAATGACTCCGGAGGAAGTACTGGCATCTATTGATGAAGTGAGAGCCCAGCAGGCAAAGGCAGCAGGCGATCCGGCCTGGAAATGACAGCATGGAAGATCAGTTGAAAGAGAGTGAATACTATGAATAGAAAAAAGATATATCCTACGTGGTTTGCGGCTGGAGCATTGCTCCTGTATTCGGTGTTATTTGTCCTTCCCGGAGTGATTGGAATCGGTTATTCCTTCACAGACTGGTCATCTTATTCAGACCAGCTGAAATTTGTGGGGCTGGAGAATTTTAAGACTGTATTTTCAGCTGATGGAAATTATCTAAAGATTATAAAAAACACTCTGGTATTCACTCTTGGAACAACTATAATAAAAAATATACTGGGACTTGCGCTTGCAGTTCTGCTTACAAAGTCCATTCGCTTTTTAAATTTTCACCGGGGGGTCATGTTTATGCCCTCTGTGCTGTCCACTCTGATACTGGGTATGATTTTTACCTCTATTTTAAATCCATCAACCGGGTTATTAAACACATTTTTCCGGAGTATAGGGCTTGTGGGGCTTGCCAAACCGTGGCTTACAAGTCCCGCTTACGCATTCAATTCGGTGATGGCAGTGGATATCTGGCGAGGGACCGGATACATAATGACAATATTAATTGCCGGAATCCTGTCCATATCTTCGGATTATTATGAGGCCTGCAGTATCGACGGTGCATCCGGCTGGCAGAAGTTTCGGTTCATCACATTACCGCTGCTTCTGCCGACCCTGGCAACAACCACTGTTTTAAATGTTATATACGGACTTAAGGTATTCGACATGATCTATGCTTTAACAAATGGAGGTCCGGGGAAGGCGACGACTGAGGTACTCTATACGGCAGTATTTAAAAAATTTGGCACAGGTCAGTATGCCATAGGTACGGCCCTTTCCTCCGTTATGTTTTTATTCATGGTGTTTATCGGATTTTTTATGATCCGCCTGATGACGAAAGACGAGGTGCAGGAATAATGAAAGCAAAAAAGAAAGCAGCCGCTGCCGCCGTGAACGCAGCGGCGTGTCTCATAACGGCAATTTGTCTGGTTCCCATGCTGCTGATATTCCTGAATTCTTTTAAAGACAGTCTGGGAGCATCGGAGATGAATCTAAAACTTCCGGCTCTTCCTCTGCAGTGGAACAATTTTCTGGTGGTAATTGAAAAGGGGAAGCTTCTTACCTCTTTTATGAACAGCTGCATCTATTCCGCAGTCAGCGTTTTTCTGTGTACGGTGCTTGCAGCAACGGCTTCTTATGTATTCTCAAGAAACCGTTCAAAGTTAAACCGCTTTCTCTACCTTTACATGGTACTGGGAATTACCATGCCGGTTAATTATGTGGCATTGACAAAAGTCATGATGTTTCTTACACTAAATAATACAAGACTGGGAATTGTACTTTTGTATACGGCTATGCAGCTGCCATTTTCGGTGTTTCTGATTCATGGATTTGTGGCAAAGCTGCCGGCAGAGCTTGATGAAGCGGCTGTTATTGATGGATGCTCACCGGTGAGGCTGTTTGTATCGGTTATTCTTCCGCTGTTAAAGCCTGCTGTTGCTACGGTGATTGTACTGACTTTTTTAAATACCTGGAATGAATTTGTTTCACCGCTGTATTTTTTAAGCAGTTCTTCAAAGTGGCCGATGACATTGTCCGTATATAATTTTTTCGGTATGTATTTTAAAGACTGGAATCTGGTTTGTGCAGATATTCTGCTGACCAGCCTTCCGGTAATCCTGGTATATTTACTGGGACAGAAATATATTGTATCCGGTATGACGGCCGGAGCAGTGAAAGGATAACGTTATGTCAGAGAATAATAGCGGGCCGGTTGTGATAGAGGCAGGGGGAGTGACCCTCACTTATCGGAATATTGCATCAGATATTATCCATTGCAGATGCAGCAAAGATGGACACAAGCAGGTAACATCCCCTCTGGGAATTGAACTGCCGGAGCAGGGGAAACTGGATTATGAGAGCACGGAATTTTCTTATCTGCTGGGAAATGACCGGATCAATGCTGAAGTTGACATAAGATCCGGTAAAGTGCGCTGGACTCTTACCGAAACAGGAAAACTGCTCTTTGAGGAAACAGGAAGGGAGCTGGAAGAGATTCCTGTCTTTCATTATACAACAAGCGGGGAAAGCCCGGATGTTCAGAGGGTAAAAACCGTAGATGGAGAACGGAATTTTATTAATAATCTGGTTTGCCGCCAGGTACGGACTGCTTACCGGGGAAAACTGTATTTTAAATGGCAGGAGAAGGAACGGATTCACGGCCTGGGGCAGGGAGAGGAAGGTATCTATAATTACAGAGGAACCACCCAGTATCTGTACCAGCATAACATGAGGAGTCCGATCCCGTTTCTCGTATCAGACCGGGGCTATGGTATCTTATTTGACTGCGGATCATTAATGACGTTCAATGATGATTCCCGGGGTTCTTATGTGTGCTTTGATACGGTAGATCAGCTTTCCTACTATATTATACAGGGTAATAATCTGGATGAAATAATTTCAGGAGTCAGAAGGCTGACCGGTAAGGTCCCTATGCTGCCCAAGTGGTCCTATGGGTATATTCAGTCAAAAGAGGCTTATCATACCCAGGAAGAACTTCTGGATGTAGTAAATGAATACAGAAGCAGGGAAATTCCAATTGACGGAATTGTACAGGACTGGAACACCTGGGAGGATGGAAAATGGGGGAATAAGATTCTGGATAAAAGTCGTTATCCGGATTTCCCCTCTGCAGTAAAGGAACTTCACAGGAAACACGTACATGTAATGGTTTCCGTATGGCCCAGTATGAGCTCCGATGGTGAAAATTATAAGGAATTTTTAAATGAAAATCTGCTTTTAAATGATATTTCCACTTATGATGCGTTTAACCCGGACGGAAGAAAAATGTATTGGAAGCAGCTTGAGCAGGAACTTTTTTCGGCAGGTGTGGATGCCTGGTGGTGCGATTCCACAGAGCCGTTCAGTGGACCTGACTGGAAGGGCTGCTATAAAAAGGAACCGTGGGAGAGATATCTGCTTGTTGGGGAAGAACATAAGAAATATTTAGACCCAGGGGCTGCTAATCTATATGGTGCCGTTCATGCCAGAGGAATCTATGAGAATCAGAGGAAATGCTGCGGGGATAAGCGGGTATTAAATCTGACCCGTTCCGGCTATGCAGGTTCTCAGGCTTATGGTACTGTTCTCTGGTCAGGAGATATCTGCGCAACCTGGGAGATATTTCAGAAGCAGATCCGGGAGGGACTGAACTTCTGCATGAGCGGACACCCTTACTGGACCCTGGATGCAGGTGGTTTCTTTGTAGTTAAGGACAACTGGAAGAGCCGGGGGTGCGGCTGCCATAATGATCCGGAGCCCAAATGGTTCTGGCAGGGCGGATATGAGCTGGGAACAGATGATGCAGCCTACCGGGAACTATATGTGAGGTGGCTCCAGTTTTGCGCATTTCTTCCCATGTTCCGTTCCCATGGAACCGATACTCCAAGAGAAATCTGGAATTTCGGTGAGCCTGGAACCATGTTTTATGATGCGCTGGAGAAATGCATCCGGCAAAGATACCAGCTTTTGCCATACACTTATTCCCTGGCAGGAAAAGTGGTGCTGCGTGATTATACCATGTTCCGCAGCCTCTTGTTTGACTTTCCGGAGGATGAGACTGCCTGCGAAATCGGTTGCCAGTTCATGTATGGGGACTCCATGCTGGTCTGCCCTGTAACAGAACCCATGTATTATGAGCCGGAAAATCACAGCATAGAGACAAAAAAGCTGTGGAACTGTTATCTTCCCTCTGGTTATTGCTGGTATGATTTTCAAACAGGAGAAAAACAGGAAGGCGGACAGTGGGTTACAGTGGAAGCGGCACTTGACCGGATACCGGTCTTTGTACGGGAAGGCGGGATTATCCCGGAGGAACAGGCACTTCAATATACGGGAGAAGCTGTGGATACACCATTTGAATTCCATATATATGAAGGAAAAGATGGATTTTTTGAATTATATGAGGATGCAGGAGATGGGTATGAATACGAGAGCGGAAAGTATAACCTGATTCCGGTCTCATGGAATGATACTGAAAAGGAACTGTGTCTGGGCGAAAGCAAATTTGTATTTTCTCAGTCCATATCCGGGCGTTCCTGTGTAGTTTATACTTCTTCAGGAAGAACAAAGATCTTTTCTTATAATGGGAAGGAAATAAAAATAAAGCTGGAGGATGTGGGTTCCCAGGGAGAAACCTGCTGAAACAATCTGCAGATAACCGGAGAAATGTACAAGTGAGTGACCACAGTACATTTCTCCGGGTTTTGCGGTGACAGATTTTAAAGTTTAATTGAATATACCATCAGCTGAAGCTCTTTTGGTGTTTCAGCTTTCCCATAATAATTGGAATAGGTCTGTTTTATCTCCATATTTCTTTTCTTTAAAATTCCATCCAGTTCTTTATGGGAATAAAGTCTGATTGGATCCCCCAAAAAGTTTTCCGGTTTGACTAAGGGATCTCCATAAGTGATGTTTTTACCGCCGTACAGCATGATTTTCGTTTCTCTGTTCCACTCAAACCGGGAGAGAGTAAGGGCATTTTCACCTGCCTCCCAGCTGGTGGATGGAAAATATAATTCTGCATATTCACCATTGCATATGTCCATAAAATGTTTTCCGCCAGGTTTCAGTGCTTTCGCGATTACATCAAAAATCTTTAAATTTTCAATATCATTTTCCAGATAACCAATGGCTCCGTCTGCTAAGTTTAAAACAGCATCGAATTCCTGATCAAATGTTAGATCACGGATATCAGAAAGAATGAACTGGGCGTTTAACCCTCCTGCTTTTGCTGCATTTTCTGCATCTGTTATATAGTCTTTGGTAATGTCTGCTCCCACAACTTCAAATCCTCTTCTGGCCAGTTCCAGACTATGCCTTCCGAAACCACATGCCAGATCCAGAATACGCTGGTTTTTTCTCAAGCCTAATGTATCAATAATAAAGTCAGTCTGTTGTCTGGTATCCTCCACCCATGAATGATTTTTTATATCCAGGCTCCATGTTTTTTTATACCAGTCTGATTCTTTTGCTATCAATTATAGTTCCTCCAATTTTTTTATTGCCGGCTTAATAATTTTATACTAAAAAATATGAAAATTGTAGACTTGAATTGAAAAATATGGTATGATTGATAATAGAGTGCGGCTATGTGCAGGATACTTGTATTGTGCATTTTCGACAAAAAGATACAGGAATTTTATCGGATTTGTATATAGATCTCCATAGATATACATGATATACTGTACCTAGAAAATAGATGTGTAGTTTGTGACTGGTAAGGCAGGCAAGATCTACAGGGTTGATATCACATGTTAGCAGAATGTGATAAGTTGTCCTGGTAGCTTGTCTATTTTTTTTATCTGAAGGGGCTTATGAAGATAGAGAAGGTTCTGAATAATAATATGGTATTAGCTTATAATACTGAGGGAAAAGAAATCATACTGAAAGGGAAAGCCATCGGCTTTGGCAAGAAAAAAGGCGATGAAGTGGACCACAAACTGGTAGAGCGTGTATTTATTCAGAATGATAAGCGTGATGCCCGTCATTTTGAAGAATATTTTGCAAAACTTCCTCAGGAATACTGGGAGATCAGCGAACAGACGGCTGATTTTGCAAAGAATGAGTTTGGCATGCAGCTGGATTCCAGGATCATACTGACGATCTGCGATCATATTGCAGGAGCGGTTGACCGTTATAAAGAAGGAATGATCCTTCGTAATGCCATGCTGTGGGAAGGAAAACGGTTCTATCCCAGTGAATTTAAGGTCGGTGAGTATGCGGTTGATTTAATCCGAAGAAGGCTTAATATTTCCATGGAAGAGGATGAAGCCATGTTTCTGGCATTTCATTTTGTCTATGGACAGAACAAGAGGCAGGAGCCTGATAATCTGGAGTTAATAACCGGTATTATCCGTGACATTGTGGATATCGTTGAGGCTGCCTATCAGGTGAAACTAAATACGGAAACCTGGGATTACCGTCGTTTCGTAACACACATTCGATTTTTTGCACAGCGCATGCTGCAGAACAAGCAGTATGAATCTACGGATGATGAATGGTATCAGCTTTTAAAGAATAAATACCGCAAATCATACAATTGTATTGTTAAAATAGCTGATTATATCCATGACCGGTACTATTATGAGATGGACCGGGAAGAGATGATGTATCTGATGATTCATATAGAGAAAGTGACGAGAGAACTGACTTAGTTCTTTTCAGGAGCACAGTAAAAACAGAGAGTTGGGATTGTTACCGGACTGAAAGTCCGGGCAGGACCCTGCACATAAGGCGGCTGCGGTAGAAGGCAGTCTGCTTTTAGCAGGGTCTTTTTTTGTAACTTATTTTGAATGAACAGGTGCCGGTTAAGGATACCTTTTCAGATAGACTAAAAAATAACCTTATAAAAGGGGGAAAATTTTATGGCATTAAATCATGCTAAAACCGCTGAGACAATATTAGATAAAGTCGGCGGAGAAAAAAATGTATCAGGACTGACACACTGCATGACACGTTTGCGGTTTGTATTGAAAGATTCAGCGATCCCGAAAGATGCAGACGTTGAAAAAATTCCGGGAGTCATCCGGGTAATACGCCAGGGCGGACAATACCAGGTGGTAATTGGAAATGAAGTCAGCAATGTTTACAAAGAGCTGTTAAAACTGGGTCATTTTGAAGAAAGTACAGGCTCAGCAGCAGGCGGCTCCAAGGAGAATTTGTTCTCACGGCTTTCCGGATTTATTGCGGGCTGTATGACACCTCTTCTTCCTGCCATGCTTGGCTGCGGTATGATTAAGGTAGTTCTGACACTTCTTACTACATTTAGTCTGATTGACAGCACAGGCAGCACTTATATTATTTTAAATGCAGCAGGAGATGCATTCTTTTACTACATGCCAATATTGCTTGCCATGACAACAGCAAAACGCCTGGGCTCTAATATTTACCTTGCAATGGTAGTGGCCGCATTAATGATTCATCCAAACATTACAGCTCTTTTGGCACAGGGAAATACCACATATTTTGGATTGCCGGTAACAGCAGCCTCTTATCCCTCATCTGTATTGCCTGTATTGCTGATTGTACCGCTTATGGGTTATGTGGAGAGATTTGCAGATAAAGTCTGCCCAAGCCTGGTCAAAGTATTTTTGAAGCCTTTACTTGTTATTTTTATTACAATTCCCATTGCTCTTATTGTAGTTGGACCAATCGGAAGCATCCTTGGTAATTACCTGGCTTCTGGTATTAATTTACTATACAGTAAGGCAGGCTGGCTTGCAATTATGATACTTTCTGCCGGTATGCCGTTTATCGTAATGACAGGTATGCATTATGCATTAATTCCGATTGCATTAACCGGTCTTACAAATATGGGATTTGATGCAATCTTAATTATTACCATGTTCTGTTCTAACTTAGCACAGGGCGGAGCGTCTTTAGCAGTTGCAGTTCGTACGAAAGATAAAGATGCAAGATCTACAGCATCTGCTTCAGGCATTTCTGCAATTATAGCCGGTGTAACAGAGCCCGCTATGTATGGTGTTACATTAAAATATAAGACTCCAATGATCGCTGCTGTAATCGGCGCCGGTGCTGCTGGTCTTTATGCAGGAATCACGCATCTGGTAGCTTATTCCATGGGAGGATCTCCATCCGGATTATCTTTAATTCAGATGATTGGCGGAACAGGATTCGGGAACTTATTAAACGGTGTGGTAACTCTTGCTATATCACTGGTGGTTTCCTTTGTTATGACCTTAGTCCTTTATAAGCCGGAATTAAAAGAAGATTCACCAGAAGAAATCATCGAAGTTCCTGTTCCGGAGAAGAGGACACTGGTAGAAACAATTGAACTGGAAAGTCCTTTAAGCGGAGATGTAATTCCGCTGAGCCAGGTAGAGGATGCAGTATTTGCCGGCGGGGTTTTAGGAGAAGGTCTGGCAATTATACCTTCTGAAGGAAAAGTATATGCTCCTGCTGATGGGGTAATCAGTGCAGTTGTCGATTCCAAACATGCAGTAGGAATTACCACAGATACAGGAGTTGAAATATTGATTCATGTAGGTCTTGATACCGTTCAGCTGGGAGGAGAAGGCTTTACACTTCACTGCAAAGCTGGTGACAAGGTGAAAAAAGGAAGTCTGCTTCTTGAATTTGATATAAATAAAATTAAAGAAGCTGGTTTCCCGGTTACCACTCCGGTTCTGGTATCCAATATGGTAAACTTTGTCAGCCTGAAGACCACCGATAAAAAACAGGTGAAAACAGGTGAAACTTTATTAACAATTGTCTGATTATTGAAAGAGGTGTAAGATGTCTGTATTTTCTGATAACTTTTTGTGGGGAGGCGCAGTAGCAGCCAACCAGTGTGAGGGTGCCTGGGATGTAGACGGGAAGGGAATATCCGCTTCCGATGTATGTACTGGAGGTTCCCATACAAGATCCAAGCGGATCACAAGGACCTTAGAGCCTGACACCTTCTACCCAAGCCATGAAGCGATTGATTTTTATAATCACTATAAAGAAGATATTGCTCTGTTTGCAGAGATGGGATTTAAAGTATTTCGTTTCTCCATAGCCTGGACCAGGATTTTCCCAACAGGCATGGAGGAAACTCCTAATAAAGAGGGGCTTGCTTTCTATGATCGTGTGATCGACGAATGCAGAAGCCATAATATTGAGCCTCTCATTACCATCTCTCATTATGAGATGCCATTTGCACTGACTGAAAAGTATAATGGCTGGTCTTCCAGAGAATGCATTGATTTATTTGTCAAATATGCCAAGACACTTTTTAAACGTTATAAAGGAAAGGTGAAGTACTGGCTGACATTTAATGAAATCAATGCCGGAACAATGCCAATGGGAGGTTTTCTCTCTCTTGGAATTTTAAATGAAGGAACTACGGATTTCACCAATCAGGTCGATAATCCACAGCTCCGCTACCAGGGACTGCATCATCAGTTTGTTGCCAGTGCCCTGGCTGTGAAGGCAGGACATGAGATTGATCCTGACTGTAAAATCGGCTGTATGATCTGTCATATTACCACCTACCCAATGACCTGTAATCCGGATGATATTCTGGAAGCTCAAAAAAGAAACCAGATCTTAAACCAGTTCTGCGGAGATGTTCAGGTTCGTGGTGAGTATCCTAAGTTCATGGATCGTTATTTCAAAGAAAATGGCCTTGAAATTAAGATGAAACCAGGGGATTTAGAGATTATCAAAGAAGGCTGTGTGGATTATTATACATTCAGCTACTATATGTCCAACTGTGCATCCGCTGATCCGGATCTTGAAAAAACATCCGGCAATTTAATGGGCGGTGCCAGGAACCCATATCTGGAATCAAGTGACTGGGGCTGGCAGATTGATCCCAAGGGCCTGCGTTATACATTAAACGAGCTTTATGGCCGCTATCAGATTCCGCTCATGGTTGTTGAAAACGGTCTGGGCGCTTATGATAAGAAGGAAGAAGACGGAAGCATTCAGGATGATTACAGGATCAGCTATTTAAAGAAGCACATCGGGCAGATGCGTGAGGCTGTTGCTGACGGCGTGGATTTAATGGGTTATACGCCATGGGGCTGCATTGATCTGGTCAGTGCTTCCACAGGAGAAATGGCAAAACGTTACGGTTTCATCTATGTTGAGAAATACGATGACGGAACCGGAGATTTATCCAGAAAGAAGAAAAAATCTTTTGACTGGTATAAGAAAGTAATTGAAACCAATGGAGAAGTATTAGATTAATGAATATAACTGGGGAGTTATCAATATGAAAAAAAGAGGTTTGGCAGCCGGTCTTGTTTTAATGGCTATGGTTATGGCAGCAGGCTGTGGCAGTCCTGCAAAGACAGAAACAAATGCTTCGCAGACAACAGCTGAAGTAACAGCCGAAACTACGGCAGCAGCGATATCCGCTGCTTCAGGCGATACAAAAGACGGAGCCGCAGTGGTTACTACCGCATACGGTCCGGTAAAAGGGGTACAGGAAGGGGAGCTCCTGACCTGGTACGGGATTCCATACGGAAAGGCGCCGGTGGGTGAATTAAGGTGGCAGGCACCTGCAGCACCGGATGCCTGGACGGAGGAATTAAACTGTACCGAAGCATCACAGCCTGCAATTCAGCTTTCCGGCACGGAGGTAAAGGGAAGCGAGGATTGCTTAAAGCTTGATGTATATGCAAAAGAGGGAAGTAAAAAGCTTCCGGTGCTTGTATTTATTCACGGAGGCAACAACCAGACCGGAAAGGCAGGGGAAATTCCCGGAGCTGATCTGGTAAAGAATGACAACTGCGTTTATGTATCTGTGGATTACCGGCTTGGCCTTTTAGGTTTTAACTGTCTGCCGGCATTAACAGCCGGGGAGAATGGAACCGGAAATTTTGCAATGCTTGACATTGCATATGCTCTTGACTGGGTTAAGGAAAATATTGAAGCATTCGGCGGAGATCCGGACAATATTACCATATCAGGATTCTCAGCTGGAGGCCGTGATGTAATGGCAATGCTGATCAGTCCCCAGTTTAAGGGTAAATTTCAGAAGGCTATTGCATTCAGCGGAGGCATGACCACTGCACCGGAAGATTTAAGCGGAAAGAAGATTGCGAAAGCGATAGCACCGCTTGCTGTTGAGGATAAGAAGGCAGCAGATGAAGATGCCGCTTATCAGTGGCTGATGACAGATGCCGCAGATGTAAAGGAATATCTTTATTCCATTTCAGCTGAACGTCTGGCACCTCTTATGGGGAATGCGGCAATCCGTATGAGTGTATTCCCTCATCTCTACCAGGATGGGGTTGTAATACCGGAAAACGGCTTCGATACGACTGATTACAACAGCGTTCCTCTTATGATGCTGACCGGAAGCTCTGAGTTCTCCATGTTCTGTCTGGGGGATGGTTATTTTAAGAGTGATGACATGGCAGGGTATTCAGAAGATGAGATTAAGGCGGCCAAAGCATTTGCCAGCAAATACGGAAGTGATATGTACCGGATCTTTAATGCGCAGGAAAGTGCGGTGAAGATGTCTGATCACTATCAGTCGGACATTTACATCTGCCAGGTTAATTACGGCAGTGAACAGTCTTCAATCAAAGATCTGGGAGACTATGGTGCGTTCCATGGCATTTTTGTACCCATGCTTTCTTCAAAGCACAATTATCTTGATTTTTTCCCTGATGCATTTGGTAAGACAGGCTATCAGGCCATGGCAAAGCAGTATAACAGTTATCTGGCAAACTTCTTGAAATCAGGAGATCCTAATGGTGAGGGGCTGGCATCATGGAGCAGCTGGACACCGGATAAAAAGGGTTCCATGGTATTTGATGCCACGGAAAACGATGCAGTTGTGGAGGAGAAAGATGTAACCACTACGTATCAGGACATCATGGCAGCCATGGATCAGGATACCAGTGTTTCTCCGGAAATTAAGGATAAAATGATAAAAAATGTTTTAAACGGACGCTGGTTCAGCAGCGCATTGGATGAGCATTACGGTAATAAGAGCCTTTGGAGTGACGTAAAATAAGGTTTGAAAAAGAGATTTGTATTTCCTGAAAAACCGGGAGTTACGAATCTCTTTTTTTGTGGTACTATATGGGGAGAGGTATGTTTTTTTACGAATGAAAATCAAGAGGCGGAAATTATTCTCTTATATTTCCATAGAGGATTTTATATAATCGAATTATAGAAATACGGCTGACAGGGGGAATCAGACATGGTTAAGATATTTCTTGCTGAGGATGAAAAAATCGTCCGTGAAGGAATTAAGAACGGAATTGCCTGGGAAAAATACGGGTTTGAATTTGCCGGGGAAGCGCCGGATGGGGAACTGGCATATCCCATGATATTAAAATCGAAACCGGATATACTGCTTACGGATATCCGGATGCCTTTTATGGATGGACTGGAACTGGCGGAGATGGCGAAACGGGCTTTGCCGGATATACATATTATGTTTTTCAGCGGATATGATGATTTTGAATACGCCAAGCGGGCAATTAAGATCGGAGCCGCTGATTATCTTTTAAAGCCGGTGAGCAGTAGCCAGCTTCTGGAAGCTTTGGAGCGCATGAGTGAAACCATCATGCAGGAAAAAAGCGAAAAGGGATATAAGCAGGAGTTTTTAAAACAGCAGGAAGAAAGAAAGCAGATGGACAGAGACCGGCTGTTTGATATCATTGTGTCGGGAAAGCTGAGTCTTTCTGAGCTGCTTAGGAAGGGGCAGGAGCATAATCTTTCCTTATCTGCTCCCATGTATAACCTCATTTTATTTCAGGCAAAGGGGGCGGAGAACCAGGAGCAGTACTCCGATGAGAATGTACTCTTTGATAAGAGGCTGAAGGAAGAACTGGAGGGAAGAGCCGATATTATCGGATTTAACCGGCTGTCGGAGGGGTATGGCTTTCTGATTATGGGAGAAGAGTCCGATTTGGAGCGGAAGGTGGCATATTATTCGGAGCTTCTGATACGGCTGGCGGAGTCATTTCCTGGGATGGAGTATTTTGGAGGGACAGGGACCCCGGTCTGCAGACTTAGTGAGATCCGTACCTCTTTTAAAGCAGCAAGCAGGGCGTATGCCTGCCGTTATATGCTGGACCGCAACCAGATTTTAACCGCAGAGGCGGCAGTGCGGATTCATAATGATACCGGAAGCATCAGCCTGGAAGGAATCGATATAACCAAGTTAAGCCGTGATATCATTCCTAACTTTTTAAAGAACGGATCGGTTCCTGAGGTGAAATATTTTGTTGAGGAGTATATGGAGGCCTGCGGAAATAATATCAATTCGCTGATATTCAGACAGTACATACTGATGGATGTGTATCTGGCAGTCATTGGGTTTGTGTCTCAGCTTGGATTTGAACCGGAGCAGGTTTTAAAGGAGTTTGGCGATGCCAAGACCCTCCAGCCCTGCGTGAACTCCATGGATTCCGCAGTTAAGTATACCAGGGATATTCTCACAAAGGCCATTGGTTTCAGAACCACCTGCTCCCAGAAAAAGTACCGGCTGGTACTTGAGAAGGCGGTGGATTATATTGCGGCTCATTATCAGGATGAAGACATTTCCCTTAATGCGGTGGCTTCGGCGGTGAATATCAGTCCCAACCACTTCAGCACCATATTCAGCCAGGAGATGGAGATCACATTTGTGGAGTATTTAACTAAGGTCCGCATGGATGCAGCCAGGGAATTACTTATGAAAACAGATTTGAGGACTTCGGAGATCGGGTATCAGGTGGGATATAAGGATCCCCATTATTTCAGCTACCTGTTTAAGAAGATTCACGGAATCACACCGAAAGCATTTCGGTCAGGGGGAGAAAATGAAGTACAAAAGTGATTCGATTAAGGCAAAATTAAAAACCATGCAGGCAATTGTATTTATCCCGGTCATTATTATGATTGGGATATTGCTATATACCATGGAGTGGCAGAATCAGCAATATCGTCAAAGCATACGGAACTTAACCATGGCAACGGAATTTAATTTTGATTTTAAATCAAACATTGATTATAAGATGTACCGGATTGTAATCGGAGCCGATACCTTTGAATCCTTAAACCCGTATGAGGATCTGGAAAATTCCAGGAAGATCTTTCTGGAACTGAAAGACTCCACTCCTCAGGAAACCAGCAAAAAGGGACTGGATGGGATCGTGGTTCTGATTGGAATGCTGGAAAAACGAATTGAGGATATCCAGACCAGCAACATCATTGGAGATTATGACCGGAATATGGAACGCCTTGACCAGGATATTTATGCGATTACCGATTTGATCCAGGAGTCCATGTCCGATTATATCTATAATGAGACAAAGACACTGGAGTCTGTGCGGCAGAAGCTTGACACCCAGACAAGACAGGTTATCGCTCTTTGTATCGTGATTGCTTCCTATCTCATCGTATTTTTAATTGCCTCCTTTTCCTCATTTGGAAAAAGAATTACAAAGCCCATTGAGGAACTGTGTGAATACACCATGAAGCTGGCAGACGGGAATTTAGAAGTCAGCGCACCCAAAAGCAACATCAGGGAAATTAAGGTGCTGGGGGAACAGTATGACCAGATGGTGATCCGGATCGGAGACCTGATCCGGCATATCAAGGAAGAGCAGGAGTTAAAGAGAAAAACAGAACTGAAGCTTCTTCAGGCTCAGATTAATCCTCATTTTCTTTATAACACGTTAGATACCATTGTCTGGCTGGCTGAGGGTAAGCAGCATCAGGAAGTGGTGGAGATGATTACCGCACTGTCTTCTTTCTTAAGAATCGGTTTGAACAATGGGCGGGATTTCATCACCATAAAAGAGGAAGCGGAGCATATAAAAAGCTATCTTTTGATCCAGCATTTCCGTTATGAGGATATTATGGATTATGAGATTGATTTTGAAGAGCGGATCAGGGATTATTCCATATTAAAGCTTACCCTGCAGCCGATTGTGGAAAATGCTCTTTACCACGGAATAAAAAACTGCAGAAAAAAAGGATTCTTACGGATCAGCGGCTGGCAGGAGAAGGAAGATATTCTTTTAAAGGTGGAGGACAACGGCATTGGAATGAAACCGGAAGAGGTAAGGAAGATGGAACATCAGATTGCCGGCGGCAGCAAAGAGGATTTTCATGTAGGGGAAGGATTTGGGATTGCCAATGTGGCAGAGAGAATCCGGTTGAATTTTGGTGAAGCATACGGACTTACCATTGAAAGCGAATACGGAGTTGGAACTGCAGTCACGGTGAGAATTCCGGCAGTGAGAAGAGGAAATAAATAAGAAAATCAACTTTTATCCGAAAAAAATCAACTAATTTTTGGAATACAGTGAAATGACGTAAGAAACTCAACCCTTTGCAAAAGATATTGTATTGAGAAAACAGGGGGATGGGACTATGATACAGGTAGTTACTTAATAGTAAATGATTCTTATTGGAGGGAACGGATATGAAGAAAAGAGTTTTAAGCTTTTTGACAGCTGCGGTTATGACAACCGCCATGATTTTATCCGGTTGCAGCGGATCACAGACAGCTGCGACTACAGCAGCTCCGGCTTCTGCTGAAACAAAAGCGGAGACAACGGAGGCAGCAAAAACGGAGGCAGCCACAACCACAGCGGCACCTGCAGAGAAAAAGGAGATCGTAGTAGGATTTTCTCAGGTTGGTGCAGAATCTGACTGGAGAACGGCCAATACCGAATCCATGAAGTCAACGTTTACAGAAGCAAATGGTTACAAGCTGATTTTTGACGATGCACAGCAGAAACAGGAAAATCAGTTAAAGGCAGTTCGTAACTTTATTCAGCAGGATGTTGATTATATCGTTATCGCACCGGTTACGGAAACCGGCTGGGATACCGTTTTACAGGAAGCTAAGGATGCAGGCATTCCGGTAATCATCGTTGACCGTATGATCAATGTATCGGATGATTCCTTATATACCGCATGGGTTGGTTCCAACTTCCTTCAGGAAGGTTATGATGCGGTTACATGGCTGGATGAGTATTTAAAGAAGAATAACAGAGCAGATGATGACATCAATATCGTTACTCTTCAGGGTACCATCGGTTCTTCTGCACAGATTGGACGTACCAACGGTGTGGAAGAGAAGATGAAAGACCATCCGAAGTGGAAGATGTTAGAGCGTCAGACCGGAGAATTTACTCAGGCAAAGGGTCAGGAAGTTATGGAATCCTTCTTAAAGACCTATGATGACATTGATGTCGTAATTGCTGAGAACGACAACATGGCATTTGGTGCCATTGATGCCATCAAGGCTGCAGGAAAGACCTGCGGACCTAAGGGCGATATCACCATCATTTCCTTTGATGCAGTTGCTGCAGCATTTGACTCCATGATCGCAGGAGATATGAACGTATCCGTAGAGTGTAATCCTCTTCACGGCCCTCGCGTAGCTGAGATCATTCAGAAGCTGGAGAAGGGCGAAAAAGTTGATAAGATTGCATATGTAAAGGAAGGCGTATTCCCGGCAGATACAGCCGAAGCTGAAAAACCAAAGAGACAGTATTAATTGGTTGGGACTAAGGCGCTGAAAGCAGAATGATAGCCAGAAAAACAGGTGCAGGGAATGGAGGACGGGGACAGTCCTCCTCCAGGCACCTTTTTTAATCTCCTGACGTGCAGTGAAAAGCAGAAAAAGTGGAGAAAAAGGAGGGATCTTATGCCCAATGAGATAGTATTGAGCATGAAAAACATATCAAAAACATTTCCTGGGGTGCGTGCCTTAGACCATGTGGATTTTACCTTAAGAAGCGGGGAGATCCATGCTCTCATGGGAGAAAACGGAGCAGGCAAATCAACGCTCATAAAGGTTTTGACCGGGGTAGAGGAATTTGAATCAGGTGAGATACGAATTGAAGGAGGGAACCGGGCGATTATCAACCATTCCCCTCAGGAAGCCCAGGAGCATGGAATCAGTACCGTGTATCAGGAGGTGAATCTCTGCCCGAATTTATCGGTGGCTGAGAATCTGTTCATTGGAAGGGAACCCAAGAGAGCCGGACTGATTGACTGGAAGACCATGAACCGGAAGGCAGCAGAGCTTCTTTTAAGACTGGATATGAGTATTGATGTGACAAAGGCTCTGGAGAATTATTCCATTGCGCTGCAGCAGATGATTGCCATAGCAAGAGCTGTTGATATGTCAGCGAAAGTTCTGATTCTTGATGAACCCACATCATCTTTAGATGATAATGAGGTTGAAAAGCTGTTTGGGTTGATGAGGCGTCTGAAAGCAGACGGAGTCGGAATCATATTTGTAACCCATTTTCTCGAGCAGGTATATGAGGTATGCGATAAGATAACGGTACTTAGAAACGGCGGACTGGTGGGCGAATATGAAACGGAAAAGCTTCCCAGAGTCCAGCTGGTAGCCAAGATGATGGGCAAGGATTTTGATGATCTGGCAGCCATTAATAAAGAGGGCAGCAGTGTTGAAAAATCCGGTGAAGCAGTGATTGATGCCAGGGGAATCGGCAGGCAGGGAACTATTAAACCATACGATTTACAGATCCACAAGGGAGAAGTAATCGGGCTTACCGGACTTTTGGGATCAGGACGTTCCGAGCTTGCAAGAAGCCTTTACGGAGCGGATAAACCGGACAGCGGAGAACTGAAGGTGAATGGTAAAGCAGTGGTGGTCCGTACACCTCTCGATGCCATGATGGCGGGTATGGCATATCTTCCGGAGAATCGGAAAGAAGAAGGAATTGTTGCTGATTTATCGGTAAGGGAGAATTTGATTCTCGCTCTCCAGGCCAAGAGAGGCATGTTTCATCCCATTGGAAGCAGGGAACAGGAGGAACTGGCAAACAAGTATGTGAAATTGCTGCAGATCAAGACGGCCAGCCTGGATACTCCTGTAAGAAGCTTAAGCGGAGGAAACCAGCAGAAGGTAATTCTGGGAAGATGGCTTCTTACTGATCCTGATTTCCTGATTCTTGATGAACCGACCAGGGGGATTGATGTTGGTACCAAAACTGAGATTCAGAAACTGGTGGTCCAGCTGGCAAAAGAGGGCGTTACTGTTATGTTTATCTCATCGGAAATTGAGGAGATGATCCGTACCTGCAGCCGGATGGCGGTTTTAAGAGACCGGGAGAAGGTTTCTGAACTAATGGAGGATGAACTTGATCAGAACCATATCATGAAGGCAATTGCAGGAGGTGGATCAGATGAATAAGGGAAAGGCATTTATAAAAAGACTGACAGGATACCGCTTATTTCTGCCCCTCTTCTGTCTGGTGCTTGTTCTGTTTTCCAATTTAATTAAAACTCCGGGTTTCTTTGAGGTAACGATTAAAAACGGTGTCCTCTACGGATATATCATTGATGTAATTAACCGCGCCAGCGATCTGGTTATTTTAGCTGTGGGAATGACGCTGGTAGTAGCTGCCTCCGGCGGTACAGACATTTCCGTGGGGGCTGTCATGTCTGTGGCAGGAGCGGTATGCTGCTTCATTCTTTCAGGGGGCCAGCAGACAGTGAACGAATTTGTAAATCCCTATATTCTGGGAGTGCTGGCTGCAATCCTCGCAGGAATTCTCTGTGGCTGTTTTAATGGTTTCCTTGTGGCGAAGCTTAAGATTCAGCCCATGGTAGCGACTCTGATTTTATTCACGGCTGGCCGGGGAATCGCACAGCTGATTACAAAGGGACAGATCACCTATATCCGTGTGGAATCCTATAAAATGCTGGGATCCAGTATTCCAGGAATTCCGATTCCAACACCGGTATTTGTGGCGCTGATTGTAGTACTGCTCACCTATGTTCTGTTAAAGAAAACGACACTGGGGCTTTATATTCAGACTGTGGGAATCAATGCCAAAGCTTCCAAGCTTATGGGAATCAAATCCGCTATGATTATTTTCCTCTCCTACGTTTTCTGCGGTCTCTGCGCCGGGATCTCCGGTCTGGTGGCTTCTTCCAGAATCTATTCTGCTGATGCCAATAATATCGGACTGAATCTGGAACTGGATGCCATTCTTGCAGTGGCTTTGGGCGGAAACAGTCTGGCAGGCGGAAAATTTTCACTTTTAGGAAGTGTGATCGGGGCATATACCATTCAGGCACTGAGCACTACCCTTTATGCCATGGGTGTTTCTCCGGATCAGATTCCGGTTTATAAAGCGGTTGTTGTTGTAGTGATTGTAGCATTGCAGTCAACCGAGTTAAAGCGCATGGTCAGTAAACTGCAGATGAATGTTAAGTCGGGAAAGAAGGTGGCATAATGAAGAAGAGGGAAAAAATTGATGGAAAAGTATTTTTACTGATTATCACCATCGTTCTCTTTTTGGTGATGTATGCAGCCGGTCTGATTATATTTCAAAGCAAAGGGTTTGCCAAACCACAGGTATTTTTAAATCTGTTTATCTCCAATGCCGGTCTGATTGTAATAGCAGCGGGCATGACCATGGTTATGATAACCGGAGGAATTGATATCTCTGTTGGATCCATTGTTGCACTGACCTGTATGATGCTTGCGTGGATGATGGAGATTAAAGGAATGGGGGCGGTTCCCGCTCTTTTCATTGTTCTGATTATGGGAATTGTGTTTGGTCTGGCACAGGGATTTTTAATCGCATATCTAAAGCTTCAGCCTTTTATTGTTACTCTGGCCGGAATGTTCTTTGCCAGAGGTATGACAGCTATTATCAGTCAGGAAATGATCAGTATTAAAAATGAAATGTTTCTAAAATGGGCGAAGAGCAAAATCAACTTAACCTTTTTAGGCGGTACCGTAAACAAAAAGGGTGTGGTTAATTATCCGTTTATCTATCCCAGTGTAATCATTGCCCTGGCTGTTCTGATCGGCATATTTGTTCTTTTAAAGTTTACGAAGTTTGGAAGAACCATTTATGCAGTAGGCGGAAATGAGCAGTCGGCGCTGATGATGGGATTAAATGTCAGACGGACCAAGCTGCTTGTCTATGTAATCAATGGTTTCTTATGTTCTTTAGGAGGCTTCTTATTCGCATTGAATACCTGTGCTGGTTTTGTTGAGCAGGCAAAAGGATTTGAAATGGAAGCAATCGCCTCTGCAGTAATAGGAGGAACCCTGCTTACCGGAGGTGTAGGCAACGTATTTGGAAGTTTGTTTGGTGTTTTAATTAAGGGAACCATTGAAACCTTTATTACATTCCAGGGGACGCTGTCTTCCTGGTGGACCAAGATAACAATCGCAGCGCTGCTTGCATTCTTTATTATTCTTCAGAGTCTGTTTGCAAAGGCAAAGGAAAAGTAATAAAAGGTGAATGAAACGGGAGCCGGGGGAATATGCCTTCCACCGGCTCCTGTTTTTTTCATCTTTGGTCGCTTTTTTTCCTGATCTCCGGTCTGCGGTTAAGATTGCAGCAGTCCATCGTATGATTGCCAAAGGTTTCTTTGTTCGTTTTGGCCAAATCAGCCAGGTAGTTCTGAAATGCTTTTTTTATTCGCTGTCCAAGTTTCATTGACATAACCTCCTGCAATAAATTCTAAGTTAATGGTAATATTCCGATTTGTAGAAATTATGGAGAAGTTTTGATTGCCTTTGCAGGTTATATTTATTATAATCGAGGAAACCTGCTTTTCAAAAGTGCAGGAATGAAATCTGGCAAAACGGAGGTAGTACAGAAAAAGTACGCTTTTACTGGAAAATGTATGAAAAAGTTTATTGGAAACAAAGCGTTTTATAAAATGGTACTGACCATTGCAATTCCCATTATGATACAGAATGGAATTACCAATTTCGTCAGTCTGCTTGATAACATTATGGTGGGAATGGTGGGTACCGGGCAGATGTCCGGGGTTGCTATTGTAAATCAGCTGATATTTGTTTTTAATGTCAGTATTTTTGGTATCGTTTCCGGCGCGGGAATCTTTGGCGCCCAGTTTTATGGCTGTGGTAAGCATGACGGAGTGAGGCACACATTTCGGTTTAAATTTTTGTTCTGCCTGTTTTTGTCAGCTGTGGCTGGGGTCATATTCTATTTTTACGGAGAGAACTTAATTTACATGTACCTGCATGGAGAAGAAACTGGCGGAGATCTTACACTTGCACTTACCAATGGACGCAGATACATGCTTGTTATGATGCTGGGACTTTTACCCTTTAGTATTGAGCAGGCGTATACCAGTACTCTTCGTGAATGCGGGGAAACGGTAATTCCCATGAAGGCCGGAATCGTTGCAGTGCTGGTGAATCTGGTTCTTAACTATATTCTTATCTTTGGTAAATTCGGGGCACCGGCTCTTGGCGTGGTGGGAGCAGGAATTGCCACTGTTACTGCAAGGTATATAGAGACTGCAATTGTTATAGTCTGGACTCATAAACATAAGAAACGCTTTCCATTTATCGAAGGTGCATATAAGAGCATGCATATACCTGCCAGCCTGATTGGAAGAATCTTAGTGAAGGGCACACCTTTGATTGTAAACGAAGCTTTGTGGGCAAGCGGAATGGCAATGTTAATGCAATGCTATTCCATCAGGGGGCTGACTGCTGTGGCTGGATTAAATATTTCCAATACCATCGGCAATGTATTTAATGTGGTTTATATGGCACTTGGAATCTCTGTTTCCATTATTGTAGGCCAGCTCTTAGGTGCGGGAAAGATGGAGGAAGCCAGAGAGACGGATACGAAACTGATCGTATTTTCCGTTGCCTCCTGTGTTGTTATGGGTACAATACTGGCAATTGTGGCACCTCTTTTCCCAATGATTTACAATACAACCGATGAGGTGAAGAACTTAGCGGTTCAGTTAATCCGGATTCTGGCTCTTCTTATGCCAATGAACGCATTTATGAATGTTTCTTATTTTACACTGCGTTCCGGAGGAAAGACGGTTGTAACCTTTTTCTTTGACAGTGTGTTTATGTGGGTGGCAAGCATTCCGGCAGCGTATCTGCTTAGCCGGTATACCCAGATTCCCATTGTTCCGCTGTATTTTATGTGCCAGATGGTAGAGATTATTAAATGCATCATCGGTTTTATTCTGGTAAAAAAAGGGGTATGGATTCAGAATATTGTTCTGGATCATGAAGCATAAGAGAGGAGAAGGGATTATGTTTGAGTCGGTTTCTGCTGATACAACCATTGAAGAACTTTGCACAAAGAAGGAGCTTTCCCAGTTTTCCAATTATTTTTTTACTCATATGACAGAGGATGTGTGGAAGCGTAAAATCAGTGATTATGGAAATGAACGGTGTGGGATACTGCCTGCTATAAAACGGATTTATGAGGTGATGGATGAGAAAAGCCAGGTAATCTATGATGTTTATCCAAAAGAGGTATGGGAAAAAGAACCGGATAAGGAACAAGTAAAATTGATTCATATGCCCGGAGAACCGAATAAACCCTTTGTACTAGTGTGTCCAGGAGGAGGGTACGCAAGGGAATGGGTACTGGTTGAAGGCTACCCCATTGCTGAACAGTTAAACCGAATGGGGTATTCTGCATTTATCTTGATTTACAGAACAGGTCAGAAGAACCTTCTACCCAAACCTTTGGAGGATACTGCGGCTGCACTTAAATTCCTTGAAGCCAATCAGGATGAGTTTCAGATCAGAATGGAAGGTTATGGAGTGGCGGGATTTTCAGCAGGAGGTCATCTGGCAGCTATGTGGGGAACAAAAGAGAAGGGATGTGGGGTCTATGGCATTCATAAGCCGGGTGCTCTGTTTCTCGGTTATCCAAGCATCTCAACGGTTCAGTTTTTAAAGGATATGGAGCGGGCTTCCGATTCCGAACGGGCGGCAGCTGTGAAGTATTTAGAACGGATCGGAGGGGAGAATTTTACAAAAGAAGGGTTAGGGGAATATAGTGTGGAATTCCTAATGGATCAGGACTATCCTCCCTGCTATCTGGTTCACAGCAAGGATGACCCGGTTGTTAATGTTGAAGCCAGCTTCTTAATGGAAGAACAGTTAATGAACTTAAATGTCCCTCACAGAGTGCGGTTTATGGAACATGGCGGTCACAGCTTTGGGCTTGGAAACGGGACTGAACTTGATGGCTGGCTGGCAGACGCCGTCCGTTTCTGGGAAGAGGTACGTTAGGAACTCTTCTCATTGCCCTGCTTTTTTCTGATCGGAATACTGTTTGCGGTTTTTAGAAGGTGACATGCCGATTATGGACTTAAATACACGGTTAAAATGTGTTACATTGGAAAATCCCACCTCTTTGCTGATATCTGTGATTGTCCGGTTTGTCTCCATAAAAAGCCTTTGAGCATGGATTATCCGGATGTTATTGATATACTGGATGATGGTGCTGTTGGTGTAGCGCTTAAACTCCCGGCACAGGTAATAAGGGCTTAAATAAAATCGGGAAGCCAGATCTTCCAGGGTGATATTTTCCGAAGAATGGCTGTGAAGGTAGTGAAGAATTTCCGTAATGCGGCTCCGGTTTTCCGGGGCTGCTTTTTCATCCGATCTTCTGGCGATTTTAATTAAAAGGAGATTGAGCAGCATCTTCATGGCATCAGAATGAAACCCTTCCTCATCGCCCTGTTCTTTTAAAATATCATTTAACAGAAGATGGACGGACTGGCTGGCTTTTGTATCAAACCGGTAAACTCCGGCTGACTGGCTGAGTGTGTGGAGAACTTCCGGTACAATGATCGTTTCCGGGGAAAAATAAACCAGAACCCGTTTAAAGGGCACGTCATTATCTCCGTAGGAATGGTGCATGGAATAGGGAGGAAAGATGATGAATTCCCCTGAGTTTAAGGAATAAATATTATCGTTCACCATATGGTAGCGTGTTCCGTATTCCAGATAATATAATTCAAAGTATTCGTGATAATGGGATTTGGCCATATTATCGTTCACGCCCTGAATGCGTTCACTGGCAATCATGCGGCCCCCTGCCATTATATAACTTGCTGTGTCAATCAAGATATTACCTCCCTGCGTAAGGCTGGCTTCATTATAACGTTTTAATGGAAGGATATCAATATGGGATTAATGAGAAATGATCTCGGTAAATGTTCTTGCTTTTTTATTACTCCTGTGATATTATAAATACAGTTAGTAGCAACTAACTATATGTGAATATTCTATACATCAGACTAACCCTCTGAGATTATCCTTCATTGACCCGTGAGGGATCATGACTCCTACAAAAAACCCGCCCCTGTAACCGCATGACAGGGACGGGCTTTTTGGTATTGTTACATACCGATCATATCAAACTGCTGGAATGAGATTACAAGCCTGCAGTTTTTCTTAGGATTCGGATATTTAATCTGAACGGATTTCAGTGTCTGGCTGTAATACCAGCCGCAGTCTGCCGCCTCGAATTTTTTACGATACAGAAAATGAGGAAGCTCTTTGCCGTCTAAAGTTATCCAGAACGGTGCTTTGTCTCTGCGGATTACATCTAAATAAATGTTTTCAACAGACGTCTGATAGCTGCCTTCCTGATTAAATTCCACAACAGTCTGTTCACCTGCAGTCATTTCAATTTTAGTCTTTAAATAATCTCCGTTTTGGTAATTTAAAGTAGTGCCGTCATCTTCATAGAGAGTGAAGGAATTGTTCTTGCCAGCAGCAAGAAGCAGATGGATACCGGTGACGCATTCGGTTGTTAAGTTATTCATCTGGTTCGCCGCCATAGGAATAATTGCACCCTCCCGTACAAAGAGCGGGATACTTGCCATTGTTACCGGGAACTCAAGGATTTGTCCTCCCTCGTATTTCTCTCTGGCATAGAAATCATAGAAAGTCTCGCCCTCCGGCAGGTAGACCTTTCTTGTAAGAGCGCCTTTTTCCACTATATTTGCTACCAGCAGAGAATCCCCGATCATAAAATCGATCCCCTCTTCATAACATGCGGGGTCATTCTGGAATGCGCTGCACATAGGCTCCATGATGGGGAGTCCGGTCTCATGGGCACGTTCCATAAGAGAATAGAGGTAAGGAATCAGTCTGTAACGGAACTTGATGGCATCCCGGATGTATCCGGTGTGGTTTCCGTACATCCAGGGCTCTGTTACCGTATTATCTGTATTTACGGAGTGAACCGAAAACCTTGGCTGGAAAATACCGTTCTGTATCCAGCGGACCATCAGCTCTGCTTCCGGTGATGTGCCGTAAAAGCCGCCGATGTCACAGCCCTGGTTTGCCACCCCGCTTAAACTCATGCCCAGTATGGTTGCGATGTTATATTTTAACGAATCCCAGCAGGTTAAGTTATCTCCAGCCCAGGTCTGTGCGTAGCGCTGAATGCCGCTGTGTCCGGACCGGCATACGATAAATGGTCTGGTGTTGTCAAAAGTCTCATGAATGGCTTCATCGGTAATCTGACACATGATATTGGACATTACGGACTTTAACTGGCCGATGGTGCCGCCTTTGCCTTCAAAATCGCAGCGGCAGTCTTTGTCCACCATACTGTCATATTCACAGTTATCGTTCCACACGGAGCAGGTTCCCATTTCCAGAACATTTTCCTTTAACAATTCCTTCCATACGCTGCGGGTTACAGGTTTTGTGAAATCGGCGAAAACCCCCTTGCCGCCCCACCAGGTACCGATACCGGGCTCGTCGTTCTGGCTGTCTTTTACAAAGATATCTTTTGCTTTCATCTGTTCAAGATTGGGATGAGACAGAAGAATCCCAGGCTTTACGTTTGGAGATACGGTGATTCCTCTTTTTTTCATCTGTGCAAAGAAATCCCCTGGATTTTTAAAACGTTTTTTATTCCAGGTAAATACACAGCGTTTTACACCCTGTTCCGTATCCTGAGAGGTGTAACCGGAGGAAAGCTGAAAACCATCTACCGGTATATCTTCTTCTTTTGTTGTATCGATAAATTCTGTGATTGCATCATCACAATCTGCTTCCAGTTCCGGATAGTACATGGAGGAACCCAGGTAACCAAGCGCATATCGGGGAAGCATGGCGGATTTACCGGTAAGATCCGTATACCGGGAAACCACTTCCCGAATGGAAGGACCGGCGATGAGGAATAAATCAATATCTCCGCCGTCGGTACGGTAGCGGCTGTGTGGCTTCCAGTAATTGCTCTTCTCTCTGCCCATATCAAAATCGCATTCATACGTATTATGATAGAAATATCCCACTGCCTTTTTTGAACTGCGGTTTAATTTAATATAAAACGGAATGTGCTTATACAGGGAATCTGTCTCTTTCGGGTTATAACCCATGGCATCCTTGGGACTCATGGATAAGAATTTCTGGGCCTTATTCCATTGTCCGCTTTTCTCACCGAATCCGTAGAAGCAGTCTTCCGGTGAAATCTCGCTGGTGTGAATCCTGCGATGGTTGCTGTCCTCTAAATATCCAAGGTCTACAATATCAGAATGGAGAGAAGTGCCTTCTTTATCGTAAACGCAGATGCGGAATGGGTCCTTCTCAATAATAACCTTTAACTGGGAGCCGTTTAGAACTGCCTGGTCTTTTGTCTGGCTGAGACTTGCGGCGGCTGGGGTTACTCGTTTTCTCTGGTTTTTAAGAACCCCGTCCATGCGGTCCTCCCATGCAGTCATAACCAGACTGTAGGACTCTTCCGCAAAATCCCCGTCAAATCCTGCACGGATTCTTAAAATGGAATCTGTTAAAAACTGTACCCGAATTTCGATGGAATTGGTAATAATCTGAAAATAACCATCCATCTCCTTTACTTCATTCACGTTTGTACATAGCTTCATAAGGCATATACTCCTTTAATGTAATTCTAAAACAGGTTTGTGCTATAATCATAAAGAAAACAGCAATCGAATACTAGACTAAAATTGCAGACTGTCAGCCAAAACTATACATATCTTGCACTCTTTCAGAGTGAAATATGCTGGATACAGACGAATACTAAAGAATAAAAGAGCAAAATAAGTATAGGTTATATCAAAATAGTGCAATTTTCGTCTAGTACTGACAGGGAAAGACGAATATAATGAAGGAAAAAAAGGGAGGTTTCAACCATGGCCAGTATGAATTGTCATTATTATAGTTATTCTTTGGGACATACTGTGGATGTCAACGTTTTTGTACCAACACCCGAGGGAAATGAGCAGATCACCAGTGAATCGGCAAAGAAAGCATTTCCTTATGAAAAAGGTCTGCCAGTCTTATATCTGCTTCATGGAGCGTTTGGAGATTACAGCTCCTGGATGCGTTTTTCCAACATAGAGCGTTATGCCCAGAAGCATTGCTGCGTGGTAATCATGGCGTCAGCGGAAAACAGCTTCTATCAGGATATGTATCGTGGCAGCCGTTACTTTACCTTCTTTTCAGAAGAGCTTCCTGCATTTATTAAAAGCATTTTCCCGGTTTCAAAAAGGCGGGAAGATACCTTTGTGGCAGGTCTTTCCATGGGAGGCTATGGAGCCTGGTTTTTAGGGCTGTCAAAGCCGGAGCAGTATGCAAAGGCTGCAAGTATGTCAGGTGCGCTGAATATCGTAGAAACATTTGAAGGTATCAAAAACGGATCCATTGACGGACCATTTCCCTGGAAAAATATTTTTGAAAATCCAGAGGAACTTTCAGGAAGCAATGCAGATCTGATGCATCTGTATGACCGCTGTGTAAAAGATGGGATTGTACCCGAGCTTTATCAGGCATGCGGAACAGAAGATTTTCTTTATGAAATGAACACCAAAGTAAAAAAAATCATGGAAGAAAAGGGAGCTCATGTATTTTTTGAGGAAGGACCGGGAGGTCATAACTGGGATTTCTGGGATCATTATATTAAGAATGTTCTGCAGTGGATGCTGCCGGTTTAGTTGATAATTCTTTTCCAAAAAGAGGGCTTGTTTTTTCTGAATGCTTATGATATTATTATGACAGTTAGTTAATGCTAACTGCGTGTGAATATTCTAACATCAGACTAACCCTCTGATTGCATCCTTCATTTGACCCGTGAGGGATCATGACTCCTACGAAAAGGCCGTACCTGTTACCGCATGACAGTACGGCTTTTTTGGTTATCCAGGCGGCCATTGACATGAAATGCGGCGGGTGCTATCATTGGGTAAATTTATTATATCTGATAAAAAGGGAGAGTGTAAAAAGATGAAGGATCAGGCAAATAAAACATTCTGGCAGAAGGTATCAGGAGTATACGGGCTTTTTATGAAGAAGGACAGAAAGATGTATGAGGAAATCAGCAGGGAGATCGGTGCGGATTTAGATAAAAGCATGACAGTTTTGGAGCTGGCATGCGGTACGGGACAGCTTTCTTTCCTCATTTCCCAATCAGTGGGATTTTTGGAAGCGACGGATTTTTCGGAAAACATGATACATACAGCTAAGAAGAAGCAGGCACCGGAGAACCTTCGCTTTTCTGTTCAGGATGCAACCGATTTACAGTTTGAACCGGAGGTTTTTGACGGTGTGGTGATTGCCAATGCTTTGCACATTATGCCGGCCCCTGAAAAGGCGCTGTCTGAAATTAACAGAGTTCTGAAACCAGGGGGCTTTTTATTTGCTCCCACTTTTGTAGCGGCAAAAGGGGAAAAAGGTTATCTGAGTACCAGAATACTAAACCTGCTTGGGTTTCATACCTTTCACAGCTGGGACGATAAATCGTTAACTGCTTTTGTTGCAGAAAACGGATTTGAGCCAGTTGCTGTCAGGATGATCCATACCGGCTTTTTGCCCTTATGCTGCTTAAAGGCGAGAAAGCGGCCGGAGATTTTTAATTAACGGAGGAATAAATGGAGATAAAACAGTGGAATGCCGCCGGTTGTCATAATCCATCCAATGAGCTATAATAAAGAGAGAAATGCCATTTGGAGGAATAGAATGAAATCTTTAATTATAGCAGAGAAACCATCCGTCGCCCGGGATATTGCCCGGGTGCTTCATTGTACCAAGAATCAGGGAGGCGTTCTGGAAGGAAATGCCTATGTGATTACCTGGGGGTTAGGCCATTTAGTCACTCTGGCAGACCCGGAGGATTACGATCCTAAATATAAGGAATGGAAGATGGAAGATCTACCCATGATGCCGGATCAGTTTAAGCTTGAGGTAATTAAGCAGACCGGTAAGCAGTATAGCGTGGTGAAAAAGCAGCTTCACAGAAATGATGTAGGTGAAATCATCATCGCAACCGATGCGGGCCGGGAAGGAGAACTGGTAGCGCGTCTGATTCTTGAAAAAGCTGGAAATAAAAAACCGATGAAACGGCTTTGGATTTCTTCTGTCACAGATAAAGCAATCAAAGAAGGCTTTGCCCGTTTAAAGGACGGTCATGAATACGACAATCTCTACGATGCAGCCATGTGCCGCGCAGAAGCGGACTGGCTGGTGGGAATCAATGCAACCAGAGCTCTGACCTGTAAATACAATGCCCAGTTAAGCTGCGGGCGTGTCCAGACACCAACCTTAGCCATGATAGCAAGGAGAGAGGAAGAAATCAAAAGCTTTGTTCCCAAGTCCTATTACGGCATTACGGCAAAGGCTTCCCAGCCGGCGCTGACATTTATCTGGCGGGATGACAAGTCGAAAAGTTACCGTTCTTTTGACCGGGAACGGTTAGAAGGTCTGTTAAAGCAGATGAATTCCAGTAAAGATGGTGTAATCACTGAGGTAAAAAGCACTCCGAAAAAGAGTTTTGCTCCCCAGCTGTATGACTTAACTGAGCTTCAGCGGGAAGCAAACAGGAAGTTTAACTATTCTGCAAAAGAGACTCTTAATATCATGCAGAGACTGTATGAGAATCATAAAGTACTGACCTATCCCAGAACGGATTCCCGGTATCTAAGCTCCGACATTGTCCCCTCTATTAAAGAAAGGCTGGAGGCCTGCGGCGTGGGACCTTACAGAAAGCTTGCAGGGAAATTATACAATGTGAAGATTGAAGCCAAACCCAGTTTTGTAGATGATAAAAAGGTATCCGATCATCATGCCATCATTCCCACCGAGCAGTTTGTTCAGCTGGATCATATGACGATTGATGAGAGAAGAGTTTATGATCTGGTAGTGAGAAGGTTCCTTGCAGTTTTATATCCTCCCTTTGAGTATGAGCAGACAGAGCTTGAGGTGATGATAGGAGGGGAAACTCTCGTTGCAAGAGGAAAAACGGTAAAGGCACCAGGGTGGAAAGAAGTTTATGAAACACCGGATGAAGATGAGGATGAAGAACAGGAATTAAAAGAACAGAATCTTCCTTCCGTGAAAAAAGGTGATCCGGTCAAAGGCATCACGCTGCTGATGACAGAAGGAAAGACAAAGCCTCCGGCTCCATTTAATGAGGCAACTCTGCTTTCAGCCATGGAGAACCCTGTTTCCTACCTGGAGACAAAGGACCGGGATATGGCGAAAACTCTGGGAGAAACAGGTGGTCTTGGGACTGTGGCAACCAGAGCTGATATCATAGAAAAGCTCTTTTCCAGCTTTCTTCTTGAGAAAAGAGGAAAGGATATATTCCTTACATCGAAGGCAAAGCAGCTTCTCACTCTGGTACCGGAAGATTTAAAAAAGCCGGAGCTCACTGCTGACTGGGAAATGAAGCTGTCCGCCATCGCAACCGGGAAACTGAAGCGTGGTTCCTTTATGAAGGATATCAGACTGTATTCAGAAGAATTAATACAGATGATCAAGACCGGAGAAGGAAACTTCCGCCATGATAATCTGACCAATACCAAATGTCCCGTCTGCGGAAAACGAATGCTTTCTGTCAAAGGAAAAAACAGTGAGATGCTGGTCTGTCAGGACCGGGAATGCGGGCACCGGGAAGTGGTTTCAAGAACCAGCAACGCCAGATGCCCGGTCTGCCATAAAAAGCTGGAGCTGAAAGGAAAAGGGGATGGCCAGATCTTTGTCTGCAGATGCGGATATAAAGAAAAACTGACTGCCTTTAAAGAACGCCGGACAAAAGAGGGTGCCGGAGTTTCTAAAAAGGATGTGGCAAAATATTTAAATAAGCAGAAAAATGAGGCTGCTGAGCCAATTAATTCTCCTTTTGCGGATGCGTTTGCAAAGTTGAATTTAGGGGGAGAAAAAGACTGACAGAGTCTCGCTGGATGCCGGAAGGAAACTTAATTTTCTTTCCGGTATTTCTAATTATGAAAAGTTTTTAACATACTTTGGTAAAAGTTTAGTAAAATTTTACTTTACTTATTGACGGTGACATGGACTGTCATTATAATGAATTTGAAAGGTGAGGATATAGATTATGGCTACGATTAAAGAGATTTCAAAGCTTGCGGGTGTTTCCGCCGCTGCGGTGTCCCGGGTGCTGAACCAGGATGATACCATTGCGGTGAGCCCGGAGGTAAAAAAAAGGATATTTAAAATTGCCCACGAATTAAAATATGTCCCACCCAGAATGCGTCACGCGCAGAAAAAGAAAGAAATTGTCATAGGAGTGGCTGACTGGCATATTATCCGCAAGGACAGAGCAAACATCAGGCTTTCCTCCCTGGACTTAATTGTAAAGTCCATGTCTGGTAAGCAGGAAGTTAAATTCTGCCGCCTTGATAAGAATCATCCGGATCAATATGACGGAATTATGGCTTTCGGTGTTTTTTCCCAGGAAGAGATGGAGTTTTTAAGAATGCAGAGCTATTGCATTGTATTTATTAACTCGGATCCCAAGAATTATGAGTATGACAGTATTGTTATGGATTTTACAAAGGGAATCCATGAGATGCTTGATTATCTTATGGTGCGGAAAAAGTACCGTTCAGTTGGCTTTATTGGCGGTCTTTATGAAGAAGGACAGGTAAAGATCGGTTACCGGAGACTGGAGGGAATCCGGGCTTCCTTTACTGAAAGCGGCTATTATGAAGAAGAGAATTTCTACATAGGCGATATCAGCCGGGAAAGCGGATATGAGCTGGCTAAGAAAGCTATTGAATCGGGACATCTGCCCGAAGCTGTTTTATTAGGCAGTGAAGAAGTTGCGGAAGGAGCTCTGGAAGCATTTCAGGATGCGGGACTTCGTGTACCAAAGGATATTGCGGTGGTAATCTACAAGGACATTGAGACGATTGAGTCCAAATGGCCCACCTATACCAAAGTCCGAATGTTCCCTGATATTGTATGGCAGACAGCCATCAAGCTTTTGCTGGAACAGATTACAGAAGGCCGGAAAGACAATATGACAATTTTTCTTCCCACCAAGCTGGAGGTGGGAGACAGCGCGTAATGCCTCATGATCCCAAGAAAAAACCGATGAATCACACGAAAAGGAGAGCAGTATGAAAAAATCAGTTTCTGTATTAATGGCAGCAGCACTCTGTGCAACTATGATCGGCGGATGCTCTGGCGCAGGCAAGACCGGAGCCCCGGCAGAGACAACCGCTGCAGGGACAGAAAGCGCTTCTTCTGCAGCAGGAGCAACAACCGCAGCGGAAACGAAAGCAGAGAATAAGAAGATCGACAAGCTGAATGTTTATTTTGTACCTTCCAGAGAGCCGGAGGAGATCGTTACCGCTACAGAGCCTTTAAAGGACCTGTTAAAGACAGAGCTTGGCAAAGAGGGCTATGATATCGGTGAAGTGGTAATCACGGTAGGAACCAGCTACGAAGCAGTAGGAGAAGCTCTTTCTGCAGGCACCGCAGACATCGGTTTTATTCCTGGAGGCACTTATGCTCTTTATGATGATGGCGCAGAGGTGATTCTGACTGCAACCAGAGACGGACTGAGCAAGAATTTTGATAATGCCAAGGAGTGGAATGACGGCAAGGCGACTGAGGCAACCACAGAACAGGCAACCTCCTACCGTTCCCTGATTATTGCAGGACCTTCTGAAAAGGGAAAAGCTCTGGCTGCAAAGATTAACGGCGGCGAAGCGCTGACCTTTGAAGATTTAGACGGAGCAAACTGGAGCGTAATGTCCTCTTCCTCCTCAGCAGGATACATTTACCCATCTTTATGGCTTCAGAAGAACTTTGAGAAGAACATTTTAAACCTTTCCCATGCGGTTCAGTCCGATTCTTACGGCAGCGCATTTGCCAGACTGGCTTCCGGTCAGGTAGACGTTTTATGTACATATGCAGATGCACGCAGGGATTATGAGGAGAAATGGAAATCTGAATACGGCAGAACCGGTTCTATCTGGGAAGAGACCAATGTTATTGGCGTAACCCCTCCAATCTTTAACGATACAGTCAGTGTAAGCAAGACCTCCAAGATCATGGATGACAGTTTCAAGAAAGCTGTACAGACTGCAATGATCAACATCGGAAATACAGATGAAGGCAAGAAAGTCATTGCTATTTACAGCCACAAGGGTTATCAGGCGGCTAAGAGCTCCGATTATGATGACGAACGTGCAGCTCAGAAGATGATCAAGGAATTAAATGCGAAATAAATAATATAAAACAGGCTGCGGAGGCGACGTGAACGGAAAGAAAAGCGCGCCTCCGTTTTTTACTGGGAAATGAGGGTATGTATGATTGAATTTAATCAGGTGGGCAAAACCTATTCCAACGGTTTTCAGGCTTTAAAAGACGTTAACTTAAAGATTGAGCAGGGAGAATTTGTAGCCATCATCGGTTTATCCGGAGCTGGTAAATCCACTCTTTTAAGAACTATTAACCGCATGCATGACATCACGGAAGGCACTCTTACCGTGGACGGAGTCAATGTCATGGGATTAAGAGGGAAGGCGCTGCGCCGTTTCCGCCGCAGAATCGGCATGATCTTCCAGTCCTTTAATCTGGTGACAAGAACCCGGGTGATCAATAATGTTCTCATGTCAAAGGTACCGGATCTTCCGTTTTTTAAGGCCCTCTTTGGAATATTTCCTAAAAAGGATAAGCTGGAAGCGTTAGAGGCACTTGATAAAGTGGGAATCTTAGATAAGGCTTTTGTCCGTGCAGACCAGCTCTCCGGAGGACAGCAGCAGAGAGTTGCTCTTGCAAGAACACTGGCCCAGAACCCTCAGATTATTCTGGCAGATGAGCCGGTTGCTTCTCTGGACCCGGTTACAGCGAAGCAGGTTATGGGGGACTTTTTAAGGATCAATAAGGAGATGAACATAACCATTCTCTTAAACATCCACCATGTTGATTTAGCCCTTCAATATGCAGGCCGGGTGGTTGGAATCCGGGCGGGAAGGATTGTCTATGACGGTCCGGCGTCGGAAGTCACCCAGGAGATTCTTGATGAGATTTATGAAGGGAAAACAGAAGAGGAGGCAGTGGGATGAGCATTTATGACAAGATATTTCCGCCGAAAAAAATGGTGCTCTCAAACGGAAAAACAGTCTTAAAGCCAGCTTCCAGACTTCCTCTTATTACACTGATTCTGGTTTTCTTTACTGCCCTTTCCGTTAAGATCACAGGGTTCGATTTAGGGGTTTTACGGGAACGGGGAAGCCAGTTTTTTGTCATTCTTGGAATGATGGCACCTCCAGAATGGGGCTACAGCTCCCAGGTATGGAAACCGTTGTTTGATACCTTAAAGATGTCACTTCTTGGTACGGTTATCGGCGCCGTAACGGTTATCCCCTTTGCCATGGCAGCTTCTACCAATATCGTTAAAAATAATGCAGCAGTAAGCATAATGAGGTTATTTTTAAGTATTGTGAGAACGCTTCCGACTCTGGTAACTGCTTTGATCGCCACCTATGTTTTTGGACTGGGTACTCTGGCGGGAACCACTGCCATCGCCGTGTTCACATTTGCCTATATGGGAAAAATTCTTTACGAAGAGATTGAAACTGCCGATATGGGGGCATTTGAGGCAATGGAAGCCATTGGAGCCACAAAGGTCCGGGCATTTGTCCGGGCAATTATTCCCCAGGTACTTCCGTCTTACATATCAAACGGATTGTTCTGTTTTGAGGGAAACGTCCGTTATGCCGCCATTCTTGGATATGTAGGTGCAGGGGGTCTTGGACTGATTTTAAATGAAAAACTGGGCTGGAGAGAGTATCCCAGTGTAGGCATGATTCTGATCATGCTGTTTGTTACTGTGTTTTTTATAGAGACGGTGAGCCGTTACTGCCGCCGGAAACTGGTATAGGAGGCCGCATATGAATAAACAGATTGAAAAGGCTTATGAAGAGCGTCCCAGAAATACCGTATACCAGGTTAGCGTTTCTGTCATTGTCGTTGCACTGCTTATCTGGTCCGGATCAGCAGTGGACGTTTCCAAAACCGGACTTTCGGGAGTAGAGATTGCCGGAAATATTTTAAGCGGTATTTTCCATCCGGACAGTAAGCTTTTATTTAATTTTACAGTTCAGGGAGTCCCCTACCTGCTTTTGGAGACTGTCTGCATTGCTTTTTTAGGAACAATTGTGGGAGCGTTTCTGGCGATTCCCTTATCTTTTTTATCCGCATCTAATTTAATGCCTGCCCCTATTGCTTATATTACGCGTCTGGTGATCATGGCAGTGCGGACGATTCCTGCATTTGTATATGGACTCATGTTTATCCGTGTCAGCGGGCCGGGAGCATTTACAGGTCTGCTCACCATGTCTGTCTGTTCCATCGGAATGGTTTCCAAGATGTACATAGAGGCGATAGAGGATTTAGATACCAGAATTTTAGAATCCTTAGATGCATGCGGCTGCAATACCTTTCAGAAGATCCGGTATGGAATTTTACCTCAGCTGATTCCTAATTTTGCATCAACGGTAATATACCGGTTTGATATTAACTTAAGAGATGCCACAGTTCTTGGTCTGGTTGGAGCGGGAGGTATCGGCGCTCCCTTAATCTTTGCCATGAATTCTTACCGGTGGAATGAGGCAGGAGCGATTCTGGTAGGGCTCATACTTCTGGTTCTGATTGTGGAATATATCTCCACCAGGATCCGGGTGAAGCTGGCAAGGGGGTAATTGATTGAAGAAAAAGGCAAAAATTTATTATACTTCGGATGTCCATGGGTATCTGTTCCCAACAAATTATGGGGATAAGACGGAACGTCCCATGGGACTTTTAAACTGTATTACCAATTTTGAAAAAGATGGAAATACACTGATTCTTGATGGGGGAGACACCATTTCCGGCTCCCCCATGGCTGCTTTTATCACAGAACAGGCTGGTGAGCTGCTTATAAGTGAGCCACTGGCAAAGGTGTACAACGCAGCTGGATATGATGCAGTAGTTCCGGGAAATCACGATTTTAACTTCGGTTATGACCGGCTTGCCCACTATTTGGGGAAATTAAGCGCTGTCTGCCTTTGTGCCAATGCAAAGGATTTAAAGGGTGCAACAGGAATTGTATCCAGTCATATCTTTGCTCTGGAAAACGGGCTTCGCCTGGGTGTTGGGGGTATTGTTACTGACTATGTAAATGTATGGGAAAACCCTGAGCATCTGGAACAGATACAGATAACGGATGCATTTAAGGCAGCAAAGGAAGAACTGGAGCTGTTAAAAAAAGAGTCAGATGTTACCATCTGCATCTATCACGGCGGTTATGAATGTGATCTGGATACCGGCACAGTACTGACATCAGGAAATGAAAACATCGGATACCGGATCTTAAAGGGGCTTGACTACGACATTGTGTTAACCGCTCATCAGCATATGACGGTAAAGGGAAGAGATTGTTTTGGAACCCATACGCTGCAGCTGACAGCTAATGCTGTTCAGTATGCCTGTATTGAGATTGAGTATGAGGACGGTGCCTGCACGGTATCCTCCTCCATTTTGCCTGCAGGAACGCACCACAACCGGGAACCTTATGAATCTTTGCTTCCATTGGAACAGCAGGTACAGAAATGGCTGGATCTTGAGATTGGGAGCTTAAAGGAAGCAATTCCTCAAAAAGAGAAAATTGAGATGGCCCTAGGCGGCAGCGGAGTGGCAGATTTTTTTAATCAGATTCAGCTGGCGTATACCGGTGCGGATATTTCCTGCATCGGTCTGGGAAACAATCCCATAGCCCTGCCTGCTCACGTCACTATGCGGGATCTTGTAAGAGTTTATCCCTTTTCCAATACTCTGGTTGTGCTGGAGGTAACGCAGGAGGTTATACGGCAGGCACTGGAACGCTGTGCGGAATACTTTACTGTGAAGGAAGGGAAGATTGAAATATCGGAGGTTTTCTTAAAACCTAAGGTGGAGCATTATAATTATGACTATTTTGCCGGGATCACATTTGAGGTTGATGTAGAAAGACCGGTGGGGAACCGGGTGGTAAATATCATTTTTGAGGGGAAATCTCTTGAGGGAAGGAAACTGAAGCTGTGCATGAGTGATTACCGTGCAAGCGGCACCGGAGGATATGAGGTCTACAGACAGTGTCCGGTATTAAAACGGCTTGGTACAGAGGTTCCCCAGCTGGCTCTTGAGTATTTAAAAAAACACCCTGATGCAGAGATCGTGCAAAATGGAGGACTGGTTTTGCATAACTCCAGGTTATAATTGACATAGAAATTATGTATAAGCATATTTTGGAAAATTATTGTATTTCTCACTGTAAAGTGGTAAACTCCATTTCAGCAAGTGTGATATCGAAAAAAACAATGACTGGGACACAGTCTGATTCCCCACATTCCTTTACAGAGAGCAGCCCGTCAGATGGAAAGGGCGCATAGGAAGGAACAGGCCATCACCCAGGAGTTCCGAACTGAAAGGCCTCCCGACAGGAGATTGATTAAGTAAGGACGGGTCTTTCCGTTAGCGAAGAGCTGCTGCCCGACAGGCGGCGGATTAAAGCGGCTGCAATTTGCAGCAAACAGAGTGGTAACGCGGATTGGTTCATTCGTCTCTGCATCTTTTTGATGCAGGGACTTTTTCGTTATCCGGGACAACTGTATGTGGCTTTTGTCTGTGTATGAAAGGAGAGATACGATGAATGGTTTAACGATGATGTTTCTTGCTATTGTAGTCCTTGGAGGAGCGTACTTAATTTACGGTAGATACCTCGCAAAAACCTGGGGAATTGACCCGGAGGCTAAGACTCCGGCTTTTGAACTGGAGGACGGGGTGGATTATGTCCCCGCAGATACCAATGTTGTTTTCGGCCACCAGTTTGCTTCCATAGCAGGTGCAGGTCCCATTAACGGACCGATACAGGCTGCCATGTTTGGCTGGCTGCCTGTTTTGCTCTGGATACTGCTGGGAGGAGTATTTTTTGGCGCTGTACAGGACTTTTCGGCAATGTATGCCTCTGTAAAGAACAAGGGGCGTTCCATTGGATACATTATTGAGCTTTACATAGGGAAAATGGGAAAACGGCTGTTTCTTTTATTTACCTGGCTGTTTTCTATTCTGGTAGTGGCGGCGTTTGCCGATATTGTGGCCGGAACCTTTAATGGTTTTTCTGCTGAGGGAGCAAAGGTGACTGCCAATGGAGCAGTTGCATCCACGTCAATGCTGTTTATTGTGTTTGCAGTAGTCCTTGGTTTTATTTTAAAATATTGTAAATTTGGGAAAATGATTAATACGCTGACTGCAATTGGACTTTTGATGTTATCTGTTGGACTGGGGCTGCTTTTTCCAATCTACATCCCTCAGAATATCTGGCTTATTTTTGTATTTATCTATGTAATTATAGCCTGTGTGACTCCGGTATGGGCGCTGCTTCAGCCCCGGGACTATTTAAACAGCTACCTTCTTATTGCCATGATTGTGGGATCTGTGATCGGAATTGCAGTGTATAATCCTTCCATGAATTTACCATCCTTTACCGGTTTTAAACTGGTAAGTGCAGGCGGAAGCGTATCATATCTGTTTCCAACCCTTTTTGTTACCATCGCCTGCGGCGCAGTTTCCGGGTTTCACTCTCTTGTGGCTTCCGGAACCGCATCAAAACAGATTAAGAATGAAAAAAATATGCTGCCGGTTTCCTTTGGCGCAATGCTGTTAGAAAGCCTGCTGGCAATCGCGGCCCTGATCGCGGCAGGCTTTGTAGCAACGAATGAGGGACTTCCTGCAGGAACCCCGCCTCAGCTTTTTGCAAAGGCAATCGCAGTATTCTTAACAACAATCGGTCTTCCGGAATCGTTATGTTATACGCTTATTACACTGTCCATATCTGCGTTTGCCATGACAAGTCTTGATTCTGTGGCCAGGGTCGGACGAATTGCATTTCAGGAATTTTTTGCTGATGATACTCCGGAAGAGGAAAGAAGTTCATGGAATAAGGTTCTGACGAATAAGTATTTTGCAACAATAATCACGCTGATCTTATGCTATGCTTTATCCAGAGCCGGTTATAGCAGCATTTGGCCGCTGTTTGGATCTGCAAATCAGCTTTTATCTGCCCTGGCATTAATTGCCTGTGCCGTATTTTTAAAGAAAACCAACCGAAAGGGCTTTATGCTCTGGGGACCTATGGTTATTATGCTGGGAGTGACTTTCACCGCCCTGGGATTAAAAATTAAAGACTTAATTTCGGCGCTGTCCGGAAAATTTGTATTTGGTAATGCACTTCAGCTGGTTTTTGCAGTGCTGCTGCTGATATTGGGAGTAGTGGTTGCCATAGAGGGATTAAAAAAATTAGTTGCAAAAGATACCGAAGCAGAGACAAATACAGGTAAAAATGTATTAGTTTAGATTTACTTCATAAAAATACCAATTTGACTTTAATAATTTACTTGACAAAACTGAAATCATGTATTAGTCTAGCTATGTAATTTATAAAGTTAACTTTAAGGCAAAGAAGCCATAATCAGTGCAGAGACGCACAGGATTATGGCTTAATTTTTTTGCGCAAAATTAATGGAAGAGGTGTTTTTATGGATCACGGAGATATTTCCTGGATGCTGATAAGCTCCGCGCTTGTTCTTCTTATGACCCCGGGACTGGCATTTTTTTATGGGGGTATGGTGAAACGGAAAAGTGTTATAAACATGATGATGTCTTCTGCAATCATGATGGGAATCGGGTCAGTTATGTGGGTTCTGATTGGATTTTCACTGTCCTTTAGCGGAGATGTCGGGGGTGTCATAGGGAATCTTAACTGGTTTGGACTTAATTTTGATACTCTGAATGATGTTACCTATCCTTACCCCAATACACTTATATTTGCTATTTTTCAGATGATGTTTGCAGTCATTTCACCGGCGTTAATAACCGGTGCGGTTGCGGAACGTATGAAGTTTTCTTCCCTGGTAATTTTTATGGTGCTGTGGTCTCTTCTCATTTATTATCCCCTGGCTCATATGGTGTGGGGGGGAGGACTGCTGTTTCAAATGGGGTCTGTGGACTTTGCAGGAGGCGATGTAGTCCACATCAGTTCCGGTGTCAGCGCACTGGTCCTGTCTGTTTTACTTGGAAAACGTAAGAATCTTGGGAAAGCGCCCTATCATCCCCACAATGTTCCCTTTGTTTTTCTGGGTGCAGCCCTTTTATGGTTCGGCTGGTTCGGTTTTAATGGGGGAAGCGCTTTGGGAGCCAATGAGCTGGCTGCCCATGCATTTATGACGACCAACACAGCTGCAGCTTCTGCCATGCTTTCCTGGATACTGATTGAGGTGATTAAAAATGGGAAACCTACCCTGGTAGGAACCTCAACAGGACTTGTCATCGGACTTGTTGCAATCACACCGGGAGCCGGTTATGTTCCGATCTGGTCTGCTGTAATAATTGGAGCTTTGGTAAGTCCCATCTGCTATTTCTTTATCAGTAAGGTGAAACCAAAATTTCAGTATGATGACGCGCTTGATGTATTCGGCTGTCATGGAATCGGAGGAATCTGGGGCGGTATCGCAACTGGTATTTTTGCCAGTAAAAGCATTAATCCGGATCTGCCATTCAATGGACTGGTTTACGGTGAGGGCCAGTTAATCTTTCGCCAGATTGCGGCCATTGCAATTACTATCCTGATTGCAGTTGCAGGGACTCTGATCGCTGCAGGAATTGCGTCTGTGATAACGAAAGGAATTAAGGTCTCAGGAAGAGCTGAAATGATAGGACTGGATACCTCAGAGCATGGGGAAACTGCTTATCCTGCATTTAATGGAATGGATTAATCAAAGGGGGATTTTTAAGTGAAAAAAATAGAAGCATTTATCCGGCCTGAAAAACTGGAAGATATAAAAGAAATTATGGAAGAACTGAAATTAAACGGATTAAGTATTATGCAGGTTATGGGCTGTGGAAACCAGAAGGGCTGGACGGAATTTGTCCGCGGTGCAGAGGTGGATTATAATTTCCTGACCAAGATAAAAATAGAACTGTTTGTAGCAGATCATCAGTCAGAGGCTGTCATTTCAGCAATCATTAAGAAAGCGTATACTGGTGAATACGGTGACGGCAAGATTTTTATTTCTGATATACAGGATGCTGTGAGAATCCGTACCGGAGAGCGGGGAGATGATGCAATCAGATAGTTTCAAAAAAAGGGAGGTAAAGCCGTTTTTCCGGTTTTACTTCCCTTTTTTGTTAGAAACCTTTTTTTGTGGGAATGAATATGATATATCGGGCTGTAAGCCCATTGAAATAAAAGAAGATAATCGTTATAATAATTATATTTCCATAACGATTAGAAGAAAGAATGAAAGAACCATCGGAGGAGTTATGAGTATCAGGGTTGTAGTTGTAGATAATTCAGAGGAATTATTAGTGAAACTGACGGGAATTTTGAACGATATGAGTGAAATTGAGCTGTGCGGCAGCTTTCCGGAAGCCATTGCAGCCATGCAGTATATAAAGGAGAATCCGGTAGATCTTGTGTTTTCGGATATTGTCATGCCGGATATCAGCGGAATTACGCTGGCCTCCAAGCTTTACGAACTTCCGGATCCGCCGGAGGTTGTGCTTTTATCCGGAATTCCGGGATTTTCTCTGGAAGCATTTAAAATCCGTGTATTTGCTTTTATTGTAAAACCTTATACAAGGGCTCAGATCAGTAAGGTGATACGCTTATATGGGGAAAAGCAAACAATTATATTTTAGAAGATATATTTACTGAATAATGGCTATGTTGACAGTTTGATTAAGATTGGATACAATGTTAAAGAAAAGGGCGGAGGAAAAAATGGATAAAGTTCAGACAATACAGACAAAAGATTATATAATACAAGAAATAAGACGAGAGATATTATCTGGTAAAATGACACCGGGAGAAGAAATAACCCAGGAAGGAATTGCCAGTCAGCTTGGAGTTTCAAGAATGCCTGTTCGGGAGGCTTTTCAGGTTTTAGAGCAGGAGGGCTTTCTTCTTCGATTACAAAACCGTCATATGAAGGTGGCGGAGATGAAGAAGAAGCATATAATTGAGATATTTTACATGGTAGGCATATTCGAGACAGAATTATTTAGTTATATGAATACATATGAAAAAGAAAAGCTTATTAATGAATTAGAAGTGCTTTGTTTTAAGTCAGAAAGAATGGAGCAGGTTGAATTTTTTAATAAAGAACTTATATTTCATCAAAATGCGGGGGCAGTGCTTAATAATCCATATATAAACCCCAGTTATATGAGTTTTCTAAATAGCTTTGTTTCTTATGCAATTTTTTTCGTTTCAAGGGAAAAGGAAGAGGTCCTGGAACAGTTAAAAGAGATAATAAGAACCATTAATCTTAAAGATAGAGAACTGCTTAAAGAAAAGCTTTTAATTTATTATAAATCAATGGCTGATCACCTTTTAAAAAGTTTGGAGAAAGTTCATGAACATAAATAAAGTAAAATTGCTTCCTGCAAGGGAGCAGGTGGCATCTGTACTTAGAAAAGCTATATTATCCAGGGAACTACAGGAAGGGCAAGAGATTACTTTAGAAGAAATTGCAGGTGAGGTAGGGGTTTCTGTGACACCGGTCAGGGAAGCATTTCAAATTCTTTCTTCCGATGGTTTAATTAAGCTTAGACCTAATAAAGGGGCAGTTGTTTTGGGCGTAAATGAAAAGACAATCAAAGATCATTACGAAACAAGGGCTGTTCTGGAGGGAGAAGCTGCGGCCAGAGCAAGCGCTGTAGGAGTGGATTTATCTGAGGTAGAAACAGCATATCAAATTTCCGAGAGAGCACTTGAAGAAAATAATTCATCAGAATATTCCCGTTATAACCAGCTTTTTCATATGGGAATATGGGAAGCTGCTGATAATTCGAAAATGAAATCATTACTCTCTTCTATGTGGAATGGGCTTTCCATGGGACATAAGGTAACGGAAGAAGACTATGCAAAAATTTCTATATATGAGCATAAAAGGATTCTTGATGCAATTAAAGCTCACGATAGTGAAAGAGCAAGAAAAAATATGCAGCAGCATATAATCCGCAGCATGAATAATATTCTGACTCGATTTGAACGATATGAAAATATAAACAATAAAGAAGATGAAATATAGTGTAAAATGATGAATTTAAACAAATGCCTTGACAAATTAAGTATAAAAGTATAATCTATTTCTTATAAATGGATACATTATCATATATCAAATATCAGTATCCAAAAGGAGGAGGATCAAATGGGTCCATTACAAATTACACTTTTATTTTTACTGTTTACCATTGTTATGTTTGTTTGGGAAAAAATACCTTTAGCAGTAACATCCATGATTGTGTGTATTGGGTTGATACTGACGAATGTATTACCGGCAAAAGATGCTTTTGCTGGTTTCACAAATAGTAATGTCATACTATTTGTTGCAATGTTTATCGTAGGAGGGGCACTGTTTGAAACAGGTATGGCAGGAAAGATCGGGGGAATTGTAACAAAGTTTGCCAAAACAGAACGGCAGCTGATTGCAACCATTATGATTGTTGTTGGGGCAATGTCCGGTTTTTTATCCAATACCGGAACTGCCGCAGTTTTGATTCCGGTTGTTATTGGTATTGCCTCAAAATCAGGCTTTTCCAGATCACGTCTTTTAATGCCTCTGGTTTTTGCTGCAGCACTTGGAGGGAACTTATCCCTGATTGGTGCACCTGGCAACTTAATCGCTCAGACTGCATTACAGGAAATGGGAATGAGTTTTGGCTTTTTTGAGTATGCGAAGATAGGACTACCCATGCTCATATGTGGTATTATTTACTTTACAACTATAGGTTATAGGTTCCTTCCAGAAAAAGATTTGCAGGAAAATGTTGATGCAGGTGCACAGAAGGATTATAGTAACGTACCCCGTTGGAAGCAAAACCTCTCCCTGATCGTTTTGATCTGTACTATTTTAGGAATGATTTTCGAAAAGCAGATTGGTATTAAATTAGAAATTGTTGGCTGTGTTGGAGCACTTATTATGGTACTATCTGGTGTTATCACAGAAAAGCAGGCTTATAAAGCCATTGATATGCAGACAATTTTTCTTTTTGGAGGAACTCTTTCCTTAGCAAAAGCGCTTGAAACAACTGGAGCCGGAGAAGCGATTGCTGATACGGTGATACGTCTTCTTGGAAAGAATGCATCTCCGTTTATGCTGCTTGTAGCAGTCTTTATGATTGCGTGTGTACTGACTAATTTTATGTCAAATACTGCAACCACTGCACTGCTTGTTCCGATCAGTGTTTCCATTGCAGCCGGTATGGGAGCAGATCCGAGAGCTGTTCTAATGGCAACAGTTATTGGTGGTTCCTGTGCATATGCAACTCCTATAGGAATGCCGGCCAATACAATGGTAATATCCTCTGGTGGTTATAAATTCATGGATTATGTAAAAGCGGGACTCCCATTGATTTTGGTTTCAACGGTCGTAAGTCTGATTTTGCTGCCTATTTTCTTCCCTTTTTATCCGTAAGTTTAATAGGGAATTGATGATAGAATAAATTTTAAGGAGGAAATATTATGAACAAGGACCAGGCTGTCGCTCACATGACAGATATTATGGCGAAATTCGTTGCATATTCCGGAAAGGTACTTCCAGATGATGTTTATGCAAAGCTTGAGGAACTGCGGGATAAAGAGACCAGTCCGCTGGCAAAAACCATATATGATACAATGTTTGAGAATCAGAAGCTGGCAAAAGAATTAGACCGTCCATGCTGTCAGGATACGGGGGTACTTCAATTTTTTGTTAAATGCGGTACCCAGTTTCCACTTATTGGAGAACTGGAGGATCTTTTACGGGAAGCCGTTATTGCTGCTACGATTCAGGGACCTTTACGCCACAATAGTGTCGAGACTTTTGATGAGTACAACACGGGGAAAAATGTAGGCAAGGGTACACCTACTGTATTTTGGGAAATCGTACCAGAAAGCGATTGCTGCAGCATTGATACTTATATGGCTGGAGGTGGCTGTACACTACCGGGTAAAGCTATGGTTCTTATGCCGGGAGCTGGTTACGAAGGCGTCACAAAATTTGTTATGGATGTAATGACTAGTTATGGTTTAAATGCCTGCCCGCCACTGCTGGTAGGCGTAGGTGTGGCAACTTCTGTAGAAACAGCAGCCCTGCTTTCCAAAAAGGCATTAATGAGACCGTTAGGAAGCCATAATCCCAATGAAAGAGCAGCTTCCATGGAGCGTATGCTTGAAGATGGTATAAATAAGATAGGACTTGGTCCTCAGGGTATGAGCGGTAATTATTCTGTTATGGGAGTCCATATTGAGAATACTGCCAGACATCCATCTACTATTGGTGTTGCGGTAAATGTCGGATGCTGGTCTCATAGAAGAGGTCATATAGAATTTGACAAAGACTTAAACTATACTATCTCATCACATAAGGAGGTGGCTTTATAATGGATAAAAAAGTACTGACAACGCCATTGACCGCAGAAGATCTGGAATCGATTCATGCAGGTGATATCATTTATCTGTCAGGACATATTGTTACGTGCCGTGATGTAGCACACCGTCGTCTGATTGAAGAAGGAAGAGAACTGCCTGTTGATGTAAAGGGTGGTGCGATTCTTCACGCAGGTCCCATTGTAAGACCGATTCCTGATAGTGACGGAAAATATGAGATGATCTCTGTAGGTCCTACTACCAGCATGCGTATGGAAAAATTTGAACGGGAATTTATTAAACAGACAGATGTTAAGGTAATAGTAGGAAAAGGCGGCATGGGAGAAGAAACTATGAAAGGATGTCAGGAAAACAAAGCAATACATTGTGTATTTCCTGCAGGCTGTGCAGTAGTTGCGGCAACTTGTGTTGAGGAGATTGAAGATTCACAGTGGATGGATCTGGGTATGCCTGAAACGCTTTGGGTGTGCAGAGTAAAAGAGTTTGGTCCGCTGATCGTATCAATTGATACACATGGAAGAAATATATTCGAAGAGAATAAAATCATTTATAACCAAAGAAAAGATGAAGCAACAGAAGAAATCTGTAAAAATGTAAGTTTTATAAAATAATATTATATTTACCAATTTTCTGCCAAATATGTGCTGTTGCTCAACTAACATTAAGTTAGTTGAGTAGCAGCTCCCTTTTTGTGCCTTGATACCGAACTTAATCAGGGATATCAACTGTTTTTACCATACAGAACTTAGAAAAGGACAATCTAAATGATATGTCTTATTTTTTTATCCATAAATAAAGAATGTGCTGCAAAACCATTTGTAAAAACAGTTTTGCAACACGCCCTTTAATAATATGCGCCCGGCAGGTGCATATTATTAAAGATGAAAGTCCTGCATTCACCAGGTAGCCTGCAAAGAAAAAGTAAAGAGAAAAACAGGTACTGCAAACCGATCACCACAGATTGCCGTAGACGCGGAGGATGGTTCGTCACAGGGAGGAAGAAAACTGTGTTTATGCTTTTTAATGGACGAACCCTGTATCCTATGTTATAATAAGAAGATAGTGAAAAAAGAACCTTTTTTCCATAAGGAGTCAAATATGAAAGAGAAGTTTAAAATAAAGGGACAGCTGGGGATTTACATGCAATGGCCTCTTTACTTAACCGGGCTTTTAATTGCTGCCAATGCAGTGATCGGTGCAGTAAGTACAAAAGCAGGGATCATTATGGCCCTGTTTACGCTGATGTATGCAGGAATCGCATTCTGGCTTTCTTTTTATAGAAGAAGACGTCTGTTAAGCGGCCTTGTGGAATTCTCAGCAGAGTACTCCTGGATGCAGAAGAAACTCCTTAATGATCTTGAGATTCCGTACGCAATCGCGGATGAAAGCGGGAGAATTCTATGGGGGAATGATGCATTTTCTGTGGTTTTAGGGGAAGAGAAACACTTGAGGGCATCACGGAAGAATTTAACCGGCATTTTTCCTGAGATCACAAGAGAGGTTTTAAAGCTGGGAGACGGGGCTGTGACACTTCATGTCATATGCAATGACAGGAAGTACCAGATACAGCTGAAAGCGGTGCACATGAATGATGCATCGGAGCTGATGAGTAATACAGCAGGCATGGATAGTGCGGAACAGATGCTGCTGGCAGTTTATTTATTTGATGAAACAGAGATTCTCACATATAAACAGATGGTAGATGACCAGAAGATGGTGGCAGGTCTTATCTATCTGGATAATTACGATGAGGCGCTGGAAAGCGTGGAGGAGGTACGCCGCTCCCTTTTAACTGCGCTTATCGACCGGAAGATTACAAAGTACATCACCAACATGAACGGAATTGTGAAAAAGCTGGAAAAGGACAAGTACTTCATCGCCATCAAGCAGTGTTACATTGAAGAATTGAAAGAGAACCGTTTTTCCATCCTGGAAGAAGTTAAGACTGTCAATATCGGTAATGAGATGTCAGTTACATTAAGTATCGGTCTTGGAATGAATGGAGACAGTTACTATAAGAATTTAGATTTTGCAAGAATTGCCATTGATATGGCGCTGGGGCGCGGAGGCGACCAGGCAGTGGTCAAGGACGGAGAGCGTATCCAGTATTTTGGCGGGAAAGCGCCTCAGGTGGAGAAGACGACCCGTGTGAAGGCCCGCGTAAAGGCCCATGCATTAAGGGAACTGATGGAAACCAAGGACCGCATCCTGATTATGGGTCATCGCATGACGGACATTGATTCCTTCGGTGCTGCGGTAGGTATTTACCGGATCGCTACCGCCATGGACAAAAAGGCCAATATCGTCATTAATGAAGTGACCACCTTCGTGCGTCCCATGAAGGAACGGTTCGTAGGAAATCCGGATTATCCGGAGGATTTATTTTTAAGAGGTGATGAAGCGGCAAGTCTTGTTGATGCCAATACACTGCTTGTTGTGGTTGATGTAAACCGGCCCAGCATTACGGATGAACCACAGCTTCTGCGGCTGGTGAAAACCATTGTGGTACTGGATCACCACAGGCAGAGCAGTGAGATCATTGACAATGCAGTTTTATCCTATGTAGAGCCATATGCATCCTCTGCCTGCGAGATGGTAGCAGAGGTGCTTCAGTACATTGCAGACGGGATTAAGATTAAATCTGCAGAAGCAGATGCTCTTTATGCAGGTATTGTCATCGACACCCATAATTTCACCAACCAGACAGGAGTGAGAACCTTTGAAGCAGCAGCCTTTTTAAGGCGGAACGGTGCAGATGTAGTCCGTGTAAGAAAACTGTTTCGGGATAATCTTGATGATTATAAGGCAAAAGCGGAAGCAGTCAGGGAGGCTGAGATTTTTGAAGGGAACTTTGCCATCAGCTTATGCCCCTCTGAAGGAATTGACAGCCCTACGGTAGTAGGTGCCCAGGCTGCCAACGAACTGCTTGACATATCAGGAATTAAGGCGTCTGTCGTTATGACAGAGTATAACAATACGGTATATTTAAGTGCCCGTTCCATTGATGAAGTCAATGTTCAGGTGATGATGGAGAAGCTTGGCGGCGGCGGACACAGAACCATTGCAGGTGCCCAGCTTGCCGGTGTAAGCATAGAAGAAGCAAGAAACCAGGTAAAAGCGGTTATTAAAGAGATGTTAGAGAAGGGAGACATATCATAATGGATATTGTATTATTAGAAGATGTAAAAGCACTAGGGAAAAAGGGACAGATCGTTAAGGTTAATGACGGATATGCAAGAAATTTCATTCTCCCGAAAAAACTGGGAATTGAAGCGACGACAAAAAACTTAAATGACTTAAAGCTTCAGAAAGCCAATGAAGCAAAGATTGCAGCAGATCAGCTGGAAGCAGCAAAAGAGCTTGGAAAGAAGATTGAAGAAGCTTCTATTACTGTTACAATCCGTGCAGGAGAAGGCGGAAGAGCATTTGGTTCCGTATCAGGCAAGGAGATTTCCCAGGCAATTTCAAGTCAGCTTGGGCTTGATATTGATAAGAAGAAACTGGTTCTTCCCGAGCCGTTAAAGACCTTTGGTACTCATGAGGTTCCCATTAAGCTTCATAAGGATGTAACTGCAAAATTAGATGTTAAGGTAATAGAAAGCTAGGAGGCAGAGTTATGGATGAGGCCCTGATCAAACGGATTCTCCCTCACAGCATTGAGGCCGAGCAGTCCGTCATCGGATCCATGCTGATGGATCGGGATGCGATCATTGCTGCTTCCGAGATCGTTACAGCAGGAGATTTTTATCAGCACCAGTATGGCGTCATGTTTGAAGCCATGCTGGAGCTTTTTAATGAGAATCTGCCGGTTGACTTAGTCACTTTGCAGAACCGCTTAAAAGAAAAGGATGTTCCCCCCGAGGTATCCAGTCTGGAATTTGTAAGAGACATTATTACAACCGTTCCAACCTCTGCCAATGTAAAGTCTTATGCCAAAATTGTGCGGGACAAGGCTGTATTAAGGCGTCTGATTAAGATAAACGAGGATATAGCCAATACTTGTTATGCAGGAAAAGAACCGCTTGAGAATATTCTGGCATCTACGGAGAAGACCATATTTGACTTACTCCAGAACCGTAATTCCGGAGATTTCGTACCCATTCGCCAGGTTGCCATGAATGTACTGGAAAAGATTGAGGAAGCCTCCAAAAATCAGGGAACCGTAACAGGAGTTCCAACAGGTTTTATTGATCTGGACTATAAGACTTCCGGTCTTCAGCCATCGGATTTTGTCCTGATTGCCGCCCGCCCTTCTATGGGAAAGACAGCTTTCGTTTTGAATCTGGTAGATCATATAGCGGTGAAGAAGGGGCTTCCAGCTATGGTCTTCAGTCTGGAGATGTCAAAGGAGCAGTTAGTAAACCGTATGCTTGCCATGGAGTCTAATGTAGATTCCCAGAAGTTAAGAACCGGTACCTTATCCGACAGTGACTGGGATGCGGTGGTGGAAGGAATCGGAGTAATTGGAAATTCCAAGTTAATCATCGATGACACCCCTGGAATTTCCATTATGGAGCTTCGTTCAAGGTGCAGAAAGATGAAGCTGGAGCATGGGTTAAGTATCGTCATTATTGACTACCTGCAGTTAATGAGCGGAAGTGGAAAAGGCGGAGAGAACCGTCAGCAGGAGATTTCTGAGATCTCCCGTTCATTGAAGGCCCTGGCAAGAGAGTTGAGTGCACCCGTAATAGCACTGTCTCAGCTTAGCCGTGCCTGCGAGACAAGGCCGGATCACCGGCCGATGCTGTCTGATCTTAGAGAGTCAGGAGCCATCGAGCAGGATGCCGACGTGGTAATGTTTTTATATCGAGATGATTATTATAATAAAGATACTGATATGCCCAATATTGCGGAAGTAATTATAGCGAAGCAGAGAAATGGTCCGATTGGAACCGTGAATCTGGTGTGGAGGCCGGAGTATACCAAGTTTGCTAACATGGCCCGGCAATAAAAGGGTAATGCAGCATTTCCTGATTCTTAAGGAAGTAGCTGCAAGGAGAAGAGGGGTTTCATGAACAGACTGGACATCGTTTCAATCTTTCAGAACTTAAGTGAAGATACCGTGGATGAAATCTGGCGTTCAGGGAAAATAGTCAAATATGATAAAAATACAGAATGCTTTCGGGCGAAAGATAAAAATTCTTATCTGTATTTTCTGCTGGATGGAAGTGCTGCGATTTATAATCTGACCCATTGCGGAAGACAAAAAACCATTTTCTATCTTGGACCTGGAGAGTTATTAAATGACTGCATAACACCAGATGTATTCGTCTCGGTGAGCTGTCATACCATGGTTCCCTGTAATGTTTTTATTATAAAGTCAGATATATTTAACCAAATAATGAAAAAAGATTTCGCTCTGACCCAGGCAGTGGTAAAAGAATTAGAACGAAAGATCTGGAGAATGGGTCACCAGTTAAAAAACACCATGGGAAGTATTTATATGGAGCGAAAGCTGGCTGCAAAGCTTTGGAAGCTTGGACGTGATTTCGGAAAACGTGATGAAAAGGGACTTTACATAAATATTCCGCTGAGTATTACAGAGTTAGCAGACTTTTTAGGAGCACCAAGGGAGACAACCTCCCGAATCTGTAAATTGCTTTCAGGCTATGAGCTCATTAAAATGGAGAACAAAAAGATATATCTGATTTCACCTGACAGGCTGGCATATTTTTATAAAAAAGGTGTTTTGCCGGAAAATTAAATTTAATAGATATTGATAAAAATTCCGTGATAGATGTCACGGAATTTTTTTGCATTTTATTCTATAGTTATTGTTAAATATTAGTCAAACCCAAATTTTGACAATCAAAAGCAGGGGGTTCAAAAGATGAAAAAGATACAATCTACTTGTAATTATTGTGCATTGGACTGTAATCTGGATTTTTATGTGGAAAATAACAAAATTGTAAAAGTAGTGCCCACGAAAGGTTATCCTGTCAACGATGGTTTTTCCTGTATCAAAGGTTTGTCTCTTGATAAACAGCAGACCACGGTGAAACCAAACAGCCTTCCCAAAATCAGACAGGAAGATGGCAGAATGAAAGAAGTATCCTGGGAAGATGGTTTTCAGTATGTAGCAGACAAGCTGAAGGAAATCCAGAAAAAACATGGTTCGGAAAGTGTAGCTGGAATCAGTACGGGACAGTTGACCATGGAGGAATTTTCCATTTTCGGACACGTGATGAGAAATTACTTAAAGGCCAATGTTGACGGAAATACCAGACTTTGCATGGCCACCGCCGTAGTGGCCCACAAGCAGAGTTATGGATTTGATGCTCCCGGATTCACCTTAAAAGATCTGGAATTATCGGATACAATCATTTTTATAGGAGCTAATCCGGTGGTTGCCCACCCGATTCTCTGGGAAAGGGTGAAACGAAATCAAATTCCGGATAAAAAGATCATTGTCTTAGATCCCAGAAAATCAGAAACAGCCAGGAATGCGGATTACTGGTATGGTCTGAAGTGGAAATCCGACCTGGCGCTTTTCTATACCCTGGCACATATTCTCATTGAAAAAGACTATGTAGACCACCAGTATATTGAAGCACATACCAATGGTTATGAGGATTTTGCCGGATTTGTCCGGAAATATGATTGTAAATACGGGGCAGAGGCAACCGGATTGTCAGAAGACCAGATCATACAGCTGGCGGAGCTGATCCACACTGGAAAACGTGTTTCCTTCTGGTGGACCATGGGAGTGAATCAGGGATATGAAGCAGTGCGAACCGCACAGGCAATTATTAATCTGGCGGCAATGACGGGAAATATCGGGCAGACCAGGTACCGGCCCCAACTCCATAACCGGTCAGTGCAATGCCATGGGTTCCAGGGCTTACAGCAATACTTCCTGTCTGTTTGGAGGCGGTGACTTTAACAATGATGCCAGAAGAGAAGCAGTCGCTAAAGCAATCGGATGCCAGACACAGGATTTAATCGATAAGCCGACGATTCCTTATGACCAGATCATCACAGGAATCAATGAAGGAAAAATCAAAGCACTCTGGATCCTGTGTACCAATCCAAGACACAGCTGGGCAAACAATGAAACCTTCGCTGCCGCTGCTAAGAAGCTGGAGCTGTTTGTGGTACAGGACATCTACGATGATATTGAAAGCTCAGAGGACTGTACGGTATTTTTTCCGGTAGTGCCTGGTATTAAAAAAGCTGGGACTTATATCAATATGGAACGCAGGATGTCTGCCATGCGGCCTGTTTTGGAACGGGGGAAACATGAAATCAGTGATTACGAAGCGATACTGGGAGTTGGAAAAGCCCTTGGAATGGGAAAATTGCTGAATGGGTTTGAGACTGTGCAGCAATGCTTTGAGACCATGCAGAAATGTGCCAAAGGAATGCCCTGTGATTTCTCCGGAATTACCTGGGAAGGTCTGGAAGCGTCCCATGGTGTCCAGTGGCCTTTGAGAGAGGGGGAAACATTGGCTGAGGACGAGAGGCGTCTTTACGAAGACGGTAAATTCTGGCATCCAGATGGAAAATTAAAATTTCTTTTTGAGGAAGTGATGCCCAATCCATTGCCGGTAACCAGAGAATTTCCTTTCATATTGAATACCGGAAGGGGAAGCGTGGGCCAGTGGCATACCCAGTCCCGGACCAGAGAAGTGCAGTTTATAGAAGATGTGACTGCGAGGAAAGCGTATCTGTATATGAATGAGGAGACGGCAAAGGAATATGGCATCAGAGAAATGGACCGGATCAGGGTGCATTCTGTTAATGGAGAGAATGCTGTATTTCACGTTTTAGTGACCTCAAATGTCACTCATGATGAACTATTTGCACCGATTCATTATTTAGAATGTAATAAAATCACCCCATCCATTTATGACAAGTATTCCAGAGAGCCTTCTTATAAAGCAACGCCCGTATGTTTTGAAAAAGAGGATGGAGGTAGTATCAATGGTTAGAATCAGGATTGACCGTTCAAAATGCATCGGCTGTCTGACCTGTGTTACGGCCTGTGTGGTCAGCCATGAAAGTGATGATGCCAGAAATCGTGTTGTCATTGACAGTGAGATTAAAGCGGCACCGATTTTTTGCCGTCACTGCGAGCTGCCGGAGTGTACCTATACCTGTATGACAGGTGCCATGCATAAAAATCCCATTACCGGATTTGTAGAATATGATAAGGAACAATGTGCAAGCTGCTATATGTGTATTATGGCCTGTCCTTACGGCGTTTTAAAGAGCGATAAAATCAACCATAAAGAAATTATGAAATGCAATATGTGTGTACATAGAACCGATGATGGTTCACCAAAACCAATGTGCGTTGAAAAATGTCCCATGCAGGCAATCACACTTGTGGAGGTGGAAAAATGAGATATGTGGTAATTGGATCTTCTGCAGCGGGAATCAATGGTATCAGGGGAATACGTTCGGAAGATAAAGAAGGTGAGATCATTCTGATTTCAAAAGACGAGGCTGTTTATTCCAGATGCATCCTTCATCATTACATGGAAGGTATCCGTGATTTAAAAAGATTGAGCTTTATAGAAAAGGATTTTTTTGAAAAGCATAAGGTTCAGTGGGTATCGGGGAAAGCAGTGACCGGATTGAACAGTGATAAGCGGGAGGTGGCCCTGGAGGATGGGAGTCTCATCGCTTATGATAAACTTCTGATCGCCTCCGGCTCCCACTCCTTTTTGCCTCCGGTTTTAAATCTTCGGGAGGCTGACGGCGTTTTTGGATTTCGTAATCTGGAGGATATCGAACAGATCATGGTACGGGCAAAGACCGCCGGGAGCATTGTTGTCATGGGGGCGGGGCTGGTAGGAATTGACTGCATAAGCGGCTTGCTGCCGTTAAAAAAGAATCTGTCTCTGGTTGAAATGCAGGATCATATGCTGGCCATACAATTGGATAAAAAGGCGGCCTCTGCTTATGAACAGGCATTTCTTGAAAAGGGAGTCAGACAGTATTTCGCGGTTGGGATAAATGAAGTGGTTATGGATGAAAACAATCATGTGCGGAAAGTAATTTTAACAAATGGGGAAGTTCTGCCTTGTGATATGCTGGTAGTAACAGCGGGGATAAGGGCCAATATCGGTTTTCTATCGGGTTCCGGCGTGGAAACGGACCAGAGGGGACTGTTGATCGATGAAACAGGAAAAACCAATATAGAAGGCGTATATGGTGCTGGAGATGTGACGGGAAGGAATCCCATCTGGCCGGTAGCAGTAAAGGAAGGTCTGATTGCCGGGTGTAATATGGCTGGCGGAAATAAATGTATGACAGATTTCTTTGCCAGTAAGTCGACTATGAATTTCCTGGGAATCCCCACATTATCCCTTGGTGTAAATACCAGGCCGGATGAAACCTATCAGGAAATCATACAGGAAACAGACGGTGGAGATTATAAGAAGATTATTTTTAAAGACGGTCGTATTTATGGCGCCATACTTCAGAAAGATCTGGCATATGCCGGAGTTCTGACGCAGATCATAAGAAGAAACATTGATGTTTCAAAGGTAAAAAAACCTGTCTTTAAGATTGATTATTCGGATTTTTTCCATTTAAATAATAATTTCGAATTTATGTATGATGAACAGGAGAAAGTATGAGAGAAGACAGTATTGTAAAACGATTGGAGAGAATGCCCGTACCAATACTGCCAACTATGGTAGGAGCAATTACCCTTGCTAATTTCATGAAAGGATTTGGGTATGAATGGATACGTCATATCACCTTATGGAGTGCAGCAGTTGTATGGCTTTTTTATCTGGGAAAAATGATTTTATATCCCCGGGTATGCAAAAAAGAATATGAAAATACGATTTTAAGGTCGTTATATGCAGGATTTGCCATGATTATGATGGGGGTTGGGGCTTATGTGTACGCTTACAGTCCGGTATTCGGCAAAGGGCTGTGGGCTGCGGGTATCGTGATTCAGGCCTGCCATATTATCTGTTTTACTTATAAAAGTATCGGAAAAGGATTTGCATGGGATACGTTTATGCCAAGCTGGTTCGTTACCTACAATGGAATTATGGTCTCCACAGTGGTGGGAGGTGTCATGAACGAACCGCTGCTTGGAAAAATAATTGTTTATTACGGTATTGGGATCTATCTTGTCCTGATCCCGTTTATGGTGTACCGTCTTGTTAAAAAGCCTGTGAATCCGGCATATTTTCACACGCAGGCTGTAGTACTTGCGCCATGCAGTCTGTGTGTAACATCTTATATAAATTATATAGATGAGATAAATATGATCCTTCTTGTTTTTTTATATGTATGTGTTCTGCTATCCTGTCTTTTTATTATTTTAAAGCTGCCGGAATTTTTCAGCTTCGATTTTTATCCCGGATATGCCGGTATGACATTCCCCATGGCGATCGGAACAGTGGCATCCGGTAAAATGGCGGGAGTATTGGGAACCATGGGATATGAGAAGGCAGGCAGTATCATTACACAGATTACAGGGCTGCAATTTTACATAACAGCTATGATTATCGGCTATGTTTTATTAAAATTTTTATCAATGCTGATAAAAAGAAAATCTGTATGAAGGTAAGTGCAGTTTTGTTAGCTGGCGGCAAAAGCAGCAGAATGAACTATCAGAATAAGGCGTTATTGAGTTTAAAAGGGAAAAATTTCCTGGAAATACTGATCAGTGAGCTGGAAAACGTTGCTGATGAAATATTGATTTCCCAGCAGAAGAATAAGGCAGAAGGGGAAGAAGGTTTTTCCATTGTTCATGATAATTATCCCCACTGCGGACCGTTATCCGGTATTGAAGCCGGTCTGGCCTGCTGCGAAAATGAGATATTGATCGTAGCGGCTTGTGATATGCCTATGTTGAAGAAAGAATTATTTACTATTTTACTTCGATACATAGAACATTATGATGCAGTCATACCAATTGTCAATGGAAAGCCAGAACCCCTCGCAGCTGTTTACCAGAAGAGAATACGAAAGAAGGTAAGAATTCAGCTGCAGCAGGGTACTTTCTGCGTTAAAAATCTGTTGGACCAGTTAAATACAAGATACGTTGACGTAAAGGAATATGGTTTCGGTGCAGAAGAGTTTAAAAATATTAATACAGTAGAAGAATATCAAACTTTTTTAAAGGAACAGGGAGAAAAAAATGGAGAAATTGTCATTAAGTGAGGCAGTAGAATGTTTATGTTCCAATTGCGAACCGGTGGTGGAAACAGAACGGATCAGTTTGTGGAATGCATCAGGGAGAGTATTAGGTGAGAATATCATCTCTGAGATGGATCAGCCGCCGTTTCCCAGATCACCCTTAGATGGATATGCTCTAAAAAGTGAAGATACAACGGGAGCTTTGGAAAACCAGCCCGTAAAATTGAAAGTCATTGATGAAATTATGGCAGGCTATGTGGGAAGACATCACGTAAAAAACGGGGAAGCCGTAAGAATTATGACAGGAGCCCCCATTCCCCCAGGCGTTGATTGTATCATACGCCAGGAGGATACTGATTATGGAGAAAAAGAGGTAAAAATATATAAAGAGTTAAAGCAATATGATAATTATTGTTTTAAAGGAGAAGATTTTAAGAATCAGCAGCTCCTTCTGAAAAAAGGTGTGATATTATCAGCTCCGGAAATCGGGATCATTGCCAGCTGCGGAAAACCGGATGTTCTGGTATACAAAAAGCCTGCTGTAGCATTAATCACGACTGGCGACGAGACAATGATGCCTGGCCCTCCATTGAAACCGGGAAAAATATATGATTCCAATATGTTTACATTGGGATGCCGGTTAAAAGAATTAGGGGTTCTACCGCAATGCATCATGCATGTAGACGATCACACGGACAGGATGGTTTGTGCTATACAGGAGATCAGCAATTATACGGATTTAATTATTACCACCGGGGGTGTTTCAGTAGGGAAAAAAGATATTATGCATGAAGTATTCAAACAAGCTGGTGTAAAAACGTTATTCTGGAAGGTTTCCGTAAAACCCGGAACACCTACTTTATGCGGTAAATATAATAACACACTGATTATCTGTCTTTCCGGTAATCCATTTGCTGCTTTAACAAATATGGAATTGTTGGTCAAGCCGGTTCTCTCTAAAATGCTGCTTAATAGAGATTTGGAACCGGACCGGAAAACCGTACCAATTGATAAGGGATTTGAAAAAGGAAGCCGTGTGACACGTTATGTAAGAGGGTACTTAAATAATGGCAAAGTAACCATTCCGACAAATAAGCATTCGTCCGGTATTTTAAGCTCCATGGCCGGCTGCAACTGTCTGATAGAAATACCGGCAGGAAATTACGGAGTTCACAAAGGGGATCAGGTATGTGTGATACCAATGTAAGCAAGAATGTGGTTTGTATTTGCGGTGTAAAGAATTCAGGGAAGACAACGTATATGAAACGTCTCATCAGAGAGTTCGCAGAACTTGGTTATAAGGTCGCCGCGATTAAACATGACGGACATGATTTTCAGAGTGATACGACAGGAACAGACAGCTTTCAATATCAGGAAGCAGGAGCTTACGGAACTGCGGTATACTCCGGATACCGGTTGATGCTGATGAAAGAGATGGCTGACGTACCCCTTGAGAACATAATCTCTTTTTATAAGGAGGCAGACATCATACTGGTAGAAGGCCTCAAAAACAGTTCCTATCCTAAAATTGAACTGGTTAGAAAAGATATTTCCACCGTGCCCGTTTCCAATCCACAAGGGCGTTTTCTTATTGTTACAGATGCAGACCTTTCCGATCAGTATGGAGAGGTCAGAGGCTTTGAACAGATACATGAAGCAGTTCAGATGATTCAACGATATACCCCTAAAAAATTTTCCAATCTCATTCATAATTCGTATTAGTTCCGCATAAGATATAAATAGTAAGGTTATGAAAACTAAACGAACCAAAGGAGAGGATATAGCTATGGCTGAGATACATTACTTAATATCGGATGCATCAAAGAAAGTTGATGTAGAATCCCATGTCCTTAGATACTGGGAGGACGAGCTAGAGTTAAACATTCCCAGAAATGAGATGGGACACCGGTATTACACCGAAGCACACATCCGTTTATTCAAGCAGATCAAGGACTTAAAGGAAAAGGGATATCAGTTAAAAGCCATTAAGACAGCGCTTGAAAAAGTCATTGGGGACGGAAGGGATCCGGTTATACCTGATGAGTTATTGGAGGGGCAGATGACCCAGGAGTTAAAAGACAGTGGACTGGCCGGGGAAGACGGCGAGTCAGGCCTGGAAGTACATAACACAGCACAGGTCTCTATTGCGCAGGGAAAGATGGAACAGTTTCAGGAAATCATGAATCACATCATTGGACGTGCTTTGGAGTTGAATAATGAGCAGTTGAGCCAGGATGTAAGCAGTCTGGTCAATGACAAGGTCATTAAGGAAATGGAATACTTAATGAACTTAAAAGAGGAAAAAGAAGAAGAACGCTACAAACAGCTGGACGAGCTGTTACGTACCTATCAAAAGGACAACAAAGGCCGTGCAGAAGCAGCAGCATCCAAAATCCCCTTCTTTAACCGCAAAAAAAAATTTGGTCGAAACGGAAAAAAGTTATAACATTCTCTCACTTTCAGATAAAAAGAGCCGGGAAACTGCTCAGGCAAAAAATCCGCAGCTGCCACTGAAAGTGTAAACTGCGGATTTTTTTGAACGTCTTAATTCTCAGCAGGCTCCTACAAATCTCTTAAAAAGCCGTAAGGCTTCCCCGCTGTTTTCCCAAAGATATTCCGGATGCCACTGGACTCCCACAAAGAAGGGATAACCCGGCATTTCCAGCGCCTCAATCAAATGATCCGGAGAGTAAGCCGATGCAATCAGCCCCTCCCCCAAATCCTTCACAGCCTGATGGTGCATGCTGTTAACTCGTAGTGTATCCATACCGGCAATCTCATGCAGCAGCGTACCCTGCGTCAGTAAAACCGTATGGCTGGGCATATGATAGGCAAATGGCTGGCTATGTGCAATAGGAAATTCCGGTTTTGTCATAGAAAAGATATCCTGCCAGATCGTCCCGCCCATGGCAATATTTAATACCTGAATACCTCTGCAAATCCCAAGAACCGGCTTCCTTTTCTCCAGTATAAAGGGCAGCAATCCAATCTCCATCCCATCTCTAGCCTCCGATACATTACCGCAGTGCACCTGTGTTTCCTCACCGAAGAGAAATGGATGAACATCTGGCCCGCCAGTAAATAAAAATCCATCAAACTCATCAGCCAGCTGTCTCAACTCATCATCATCAGCTTCTAATGGCAAAACAACAGGAATCGCACCCGCCGCTTTTAAAGCCCGTAAGTAAGTAGGTCTCATCTTAATATCATTGTTATCCGTATCGTGGGCAGGCGTTAATCCTATCAGCGGTTTTTTCATATAGACTTCCTTTCAGAAATAACATGAGTGATAATAAAAAGATATGGGAATCAATAACAAAATGCCCCTCCCTTACGGAAGAGGCATATATGTATTCAATAATTATGCTTCAGAAATAGCTCCTGTTGGGCATACACCTTCACATGCGCCGCAGTCGATGCAAGCATCTGCATCAATAACGTACTGAGAATCACCCTGGCTGATAGCGCTTACTGGGCATTCGCCTTCGCATGAACCACAACTTACACAAGCGTCACTAATAACACGTGCCATGATAAATAACCTCCTTATATTCTATACATTTTTCTATATTTTATACTATTAATAAAATTTAATCAAGTAGAAATTGTAACAATTAATGTTTAATTTTAGGAGCAATAGGGATCCGGCGCACCATTGCGTGAATCCTTAATTCCGGTAAGGATTATCTTCTTGGCAGATATGGCATCTTCCTTTGATAAAGGGGGTACTCCCATTAGCGGATAATCCATGCCCATACTTTCATATTTCACTTTTCCCATATCGTGATAGGGAAGAACATCAAGGGCCTTCACGTTTTTCAACTGACCGATAAAACGCCCGAGATGGTATAAATCTGCTGCTTCGTCTGTGATTCCGGGCACCACCACATGACGGATCCAGACAGGAATTTCTTTTTCATCAAGATAGCGTGCAAAATCCAGAATATCTGCATTGGAGTGACCAGTTAAGGGCTTGTGTCTGATATCATTAATCTGCTTGATATCCAGCATCACCAGGCTGGTAGAAGCAAGAAGACGGTCGATTTTCTTTAAATATTCTTCATTGCTTCTGTTAAAAGTCACTCCAGAGGTATCCAGACAGGTATGAATATCCTTTTTTCCTGCGGCTTCAAACAGCTGGGTAAGAAAATCCAGCTGCAAAAGCGGCTCACCGCCTGTGGCTGTGATACCTCCGCCCCGGTAAAAATGCCGGGACGACTCAAACTGCTTTAATATATCCTCGACTGTCATCAGACTGCCGCCTGCCAACTCCCAGGTATCCGGGTTATGGCAGTACTGGCAGCGCATGGGGCAGCCCTGAAAAAATACCACCATGCGCACGCCTGGACCGTCGACGGTACCAAAACTTTCAATGGAATGGATACGTCCTGTCATAAGTGCTTCGCCTTCTTTTCTGATTGTTACATATTGCTGTGGAATGTACGGGAGATAACCTCATCCTGCTGTTCTTTTGTCAGTTTGATAAAGTTAACTGCATAACCGGATACACGAACGGTCAGCTGAGGATAATTCTCCGGATGCTTTTGTGCATCAAGAAGAGTATCCTTTGTAAAGACATTGACATTTAAGTGATGTCCGCCTTCTTCCACATAGCCATCTAATAAGTTCACGAGATTGTCGATTTGAGATTCACTGATATTTGCCATTGTATTATCCTCCTTATGTGTTTTCAATCATTTCGTATTCCTGACGGCCGGCTGGTCTTCCTCCTCCAGGTCCATACCCTCAAACAGGGTGGGAACGCGGCAGGCTACATCGCCTTCGGCACAGTCAAGAGAATTGGTAGTGGTGATAGTTTTCGCCATAGTCTTATCGGCGTTTACGGTACCGTCCTCCGCTACACGGATGTTCATATGACCGCCGTTATTGGTCATAAATGAATCCAGCATTGAGACAATATCATCAATTTGTTTTTCTTTCGGATCTGCCATAACAGTCACTCCTTACTTCTGGTCCTCGCTTAAAGCCAGTTCAAGATCAACTTCCAGGTCTCCGGAGAAAATCTTATCCTCCTTGCCAAGAGCGCCTGGAACGATAGAGAAGGTATTGGAGATACCATCCTGAGCATCCTTAAATGGAAGCTTGGCCACTGATGCCAGAGATGATACTGCACCATGGGTGTCTCTTCTGTGCATTGGGTTTGCACCAGGTGCAAATGCTTCGCCTTTCTTACGTCCGTCAGGAGTTGCTCCTGTGTTTTTACCATATACTACGTTGGAAGTAATTGTCAAGATGGAAGTTGTAGGAATTCCTCCGCGGTAAGTATGATTTGCCTTCACAAAGTTCATGAAGGTGTGTACCAGATCATTTGCAATCTGATCCACGCGGTCATCGTTGTTACCGTATTTTGGGAAATCTCCCTCAATTTCATAATCCACAACAATGCCATTCTCATCACGGATTGCTTTCACCTTAGCATATTTAATGGCGGAAAGCGAGTCGGCAACAACGGAAAGACCTGCGATTCCGGTTGCAAACCAACGGGTTACTTTTTTATCATGAAGAGCCATCTGAATGCGCTCATAGCTGTATTTGTCATGCATATAGTGAATGATGTTTAAAGCATTTACATAGACTCTTGCAAGCCACTGCATCATATCCTTATAAGCATCCATTACCTCATCATAATCTAGATACTCAGAGGTAATTGGGCGGTAATTCGGTCCTATCTGCTTCTTTGTGATTTCATCCACGCCGCCGTTAATCGCATATAAGAGACATTTTGCCAGGTTGGCGCGTGCTCCGAAGAACTGCATCTCTTTTCCTACTCTCATGGAAGATACGCAGCAGGCGATTGCATAGTCATCACCGTGGGTAACTCTCATTAAATCATCATTCTCATACTGAATAGAAGAGGATGCGATGGAAGTTTTTGCACAGAAACGCTTAAAATTAGCCGGAAGCTTTGTTGACCAGAGAACGGTTAAATTAGGTTCTGGTGCAGTGCCTAAGTTCTGAAGGGTATGAAGATAACGGTAGGACATCTTTGTTACCAGATGGCGTCCGTCAATTCCCACACCGCCGATGGATTCTGTTACCCAGGTAGGATCACCGGAGAAAAGCTCGTTGTATTCCGGTGTACGTGCAAACTTCACAAGACGAAGCTTCATGATGAAGTGATCCACAAATTCCTGAACCTCTTCTTCGGTGAAAGTGCCCTCCGCTAAGTCTCTCTGAGCATAAATATCAATGAAAGTAGATGTACGTCCAAGGGACATGGCAGCACCGTTCTGCTCCTTTACTGCAGCTAAGTAAGCCAGGTAAGTCCACTGAATGGCTTCCTTCACATTCATGGCAGGCTTTGAAATATCAAATCCATAAATAGAACCAAGTTTCTTCAATTCCTTTAAAGCACGGAGCTGCTCAGACAGCTCTTCTCTGTCACGGATTACATCGGAATACATGGTAGTACGGGTTGTATTCTTTTGTTCTTCCTTATCTTCAATCAGACGGTCGATTCCGTAAAGAGCAACTCTGCGGTAATCACCGATAATACGTCCTCGGCCATAAGCATCCGGAAGTCCGGTAATGATGTGGCTGGAGCGGCAGTTACGCATTTCTTCCGTATAAGCATCAAAAACGCCCGCATTATGTGTCTTTCTATGAATATTGAAAAATTCCTTTACTTCCGGATCAATGGTATATCCATTATCTGCACAGGCCTTTTCTGCCATTCGGATGCCGCCGTAAGGCTGCAGGGAACGCTTAAAAGGCTTATCTGTCTGGAATCCAACAATTGTTTCTTTGTCCTTGTCTAAATATCCAGGGCCATGAGAGGTAATCGTGGAAACGAGCTTTGTATCCATATCCAGAACGCCGCCGGCTTCCCGCTCCTTTTTGCTTAATTCCATTACCTGTGCCCATAGTTCCTCAGTTTTCTTTGTTGGTCCTGCAAGGAAAGTATCATCCCCGTCGTAAGGGGTATAGTTCTTCTGAATAAAGTCTCTGACGTTAATCTCATGTTCCCATATACCGTTGCTAAAAGCTCTCCATTCCGGTCTCATTTGTTTGTACCTCCATAAAAAATCTTTATAATAAGTATCAATAATAAATAAGTGTCATCAAAGGTTATAATTCCTAGGACCTTTGTATGAATACATTATATATGAATACTGTATACAATGTCAATAGCGCTTATTGAGAAATTTTTCTATAAGCGTTTAAAAGAAAAAACGGTATGAAACCCTTGCTAATTGCCTGGAAAAGTATTATATTATAAAAACAGTATGTACAATTTTATAAGGAGGAATACAAGATGCAGATTGATAAAAATATGCTGATCGGAGCATTGCTTGAGATGGATGACAACATTGCACCGATGCTTATGCGTGCAGGTATGCATTGTCTTGGCTGTCCCGCATCTCAGGGAGAGTCTTTAGAGGAAGCTTGTCAGGTTCATGGAATTGACTGTGATGTTCTGGTTTCTCAGATTAATGAAGTCTTAGCAGACAGATAGAGTATTTAAGGAGGCGGTCCTAAGGATCAGCCTCCTTATTTTTCATTTCTTTTTTTTCTTCCCGGTAATGCCTGGGACTCACTCCGTATTCCTGCTTGAATATCTTGGAAAAGGTCAGCGGATTATCATAACCGATGCTGGTGGCAATTTCCTGTATAGACCGACAGGTGCCGGCCAGTTCCCGGGCTGCAATGTTTAAACGGAATCGCATTAAATACTCCTGAGGAGATACTTCCAGCTTCTTTTTAAAGATTGAAGTTAAATAGGAACGGTTGATTCCAATGTAATCAGCAATATCCTGAACCCTGATGCGGTCATAGTTCAGCTTGATATACTGCAGCGCGTAATCAATATAGGTATCAATGGAATAATCGTACTGATTTTTGCTGGTGCGCAGGCTGCTCTGTGTTTCAATCAGCGTGGACAGGATCTCGTATAAATATCCCACACGCTTAATTTCATTGGCAAATGTCAGCTGGTTGGTATCCAGAATCTTCTGTATCATAGGCAGGTAGCACCGGTTTGGGATCTGGGAATGGATGGCACAATGTTCATTTAACAGGCCCGCATATCCCAGATAGGTTTCCGCCATGGTGCCGTCAAAGGTGATCCACATATACTCCCATGGGTTATCATAATCTGCATGATACTGAATCGGCTGGCCTTTGGGAATCATGAAGATATCATCAGTTTCCAACTCATAACGGGTTCCTCCTGTTTCCAGAACACCCGCTCCTCCCAGCACAAAATGGAGATGATATTCATTGGGAATCTTGTGATTGTAGGTGTATCCGGGAGGACACTGCTGAATACCGCAGTGGACCAGATACAAATCATTGGTTTGACGCTTGATGTTTCTTAAACAACGGAATCCCGCCACACATTTATAACTCGTCTGTTTTTCAGTCAAAGCTATGCCCCCTCAATCGGATACTGATTATTCATATCTATTATACAGGAAGCAGATTTTACTTGCAAATCTTATTTATAGAAGAAATTCAGCGGTACATGCTCATATAATCGCCGTGTGCGTCAATCAGTTCATCCACCATGGCCCGGATATCTCTGATACTGAGCTCTGCACTGGTGTGAGGGTCCAGCATGGCGGCCTGGTAAATCGCATCCCTGCTTCTTGTTCGGGCGGCTTCCACGGTAATCAGCTGGGGATTGATATTTGTCATATTCATGGCAGCCAGCTGGACCGGGAGACGGCCGACGTGACAGGGAGTTATCCCGCTTCCATCGACAAGACAGGGTACTTCCACACATGCATCAGAAGGCAGATTCTCAATCAGACCTCTGTTTAAAACATTTCCTCCGATTTTATACGGGTGATTGGTTATGATGGATTCCATAATATAGGAAGCATATTCCAGAGAACGGGTGTGAGTGATGGCACCGTTGTTTAAGATTGATGCTTTTTCCTCTTCCCACTCATGAATCTGTTTGATGCACCGTCTGGGATATTCATTTAACGGGATATTAAATTCTTCAATCAGCTGCGGATACCGGGACTTAATAAACAGGGAATTATACTCTGCGTTGTGCTCGCTGGATTCCGTGCAGTAATAACCCAGATTTCGTATGTACTCAAAACGTACCATATCCTTGTGGCTGCCTGCCTGATTCATCTTTAGAGCTTTCTGCCTGATTAACGGATAAAGATCCCTGCCGTTGTGATCGTGAATATTTAAAAGCCATGCCATATGATTAATTCCGGCAATCAGTTCTGTCCGGCCTTCCAGACAGTCCTCCATACCCAGTTCTTTCAGCAGATTTTCCGAACAGACCTGAACACTGTGGCACAGACCGATGGTTTTGACAGAGGTATACCGCTGCATGTATCCGGTGAGGATTGCCATGGGGTTGGTATAGTTTAAAAACCAGGCATTTGGGCAGACCTCTTCCATATCTCTTGCAAATTCTTCCATGACCGGAATGGTTCTTAAGCCCCGCATGATCCCGCCGATTCCCAGCGTGTCGGCTATGGTCTGACGCAGACCGTATTTCTCCGGTATTTCAAAATCGGTAATTGTGCAGGGATCATATCCTCCTACCTGGATTGCATTTACAACAAAAGTTGCACCAGACAAAGCCTCCCTCCGGTTTTCCGGCCCCAGATAAGTGCGTATGCCGGCCCTCCCATCATTTACATTTTTGTTGATTGCACTTATTATAAGCTCCGAGTCCGAAAGCCGGATGGGATCGATGTCATACAGAGCGATTTCAGCGTCACGCAGGGAAGGCGTGCACATACAGTCTCCTAAGACATTTCTAGCAAATATCGTACTTCCTGCTCCCATAAAAGTTATTTTTATCATTGTTATTCCTCCTTGTTTTCCTTGTCTGCCAGATGAGGCTATTGTATAATTACAGGAGAAAAAAAGATAGGAAGTTTGTTTCGAAAAATTGTCAGTTTGTTGTATGGAGGTGAGGTCATGAATCAATCAGCAAGGGGACTTACCATTTATTACTGCGGACACGAAACGTGTATACCCGGCCATTTTTTCGGGCCGGCTGTCCGTAAGCATTACCTTCTTCATGTTGTACTGAAAGGCAGGGGAGTTTACAGGACTTCTGACAGGGAGTACCGGCTTATGGAAGGTGAGGCGTTTTTAATTAAGCCTCAGGAAGTGACTTACTATCAGGCGGATAACAGGGAACCATGGGAATATGCATGGGTGGCATTTTCCGGAACCGAGGCAGAACGTCTGGTATCCGAGTACCGGAGAGAAGAGGCGGGATACTGCTATCGTTTTGACAGAGGAAACGAGTGGCGGGAGATTATTATGGCTCTTGTTGCGGCTTTTTCCGGAACCTCCCATAATATGGACGAGATGAGGGGATATCTCTATCTTCTTTTTTCTCATTTTCCCGGAAATGCCGTGCAATCGGATCTCTTTGAAAAAAATTATATAGAGCAGGCTGAAACGTATATCCGGCATAATTACAGCTATCCCATACAAATTTCGGATGTAGCCAGGTTTGTTGGAATTGACCGGACCTATCTTTACCGGATTTTTATGATGCATAAAGGGGTATCTCCCAAGCATTATCTGACGGAGTATCGGATACTTGAGGCAAAGCGTCTCCTGGAAGATACCTCGTTAAGTATAACGGAAACAGCCCTTTCCTGCGGCTTTCATGATGCCTCTGTTTTCTGCAGATATTTCCAAAAAGCAGAGGGGGAATCTCCGCTGCAGTATCGCAGGCAGTTTCACAAAGCTGATTCGTGAATGTAACAAAACACCATATAAAAATCACATTAATCTATGTAAAACTAACAAAGAACAGATTATAATTAGATCCATAATAATAAAAAGTAACAAAAAATAACTGGGTAATAATTATGTAACTATTTAAAGTGACAAATTATGGGAGGTAGCAAAATGAAACGGAGATGGGGATTACCAGCAGCAATGGCAGTTATTGCAGCAGCTGCACTGATCGGCTGTTCCAGCCAGCAAAGCAGCAGCCAGACAACAGCCGCAGGATCACAGGAGACCAAGCAGGAGTCAAAGCAGGAATCAAGCGCAGCTGAGACAGAAAAGGGAGGCGCTTCCGGGACACTCACTGTAGCTATCTGGGATAAAAATCAGGAACCAGGTCTTACCAAAATTATGGCTGATTTCACAAAAGAGACAGGGATTAAGACGCAGATACAGGTAACACCATGGGATCAGTACTGGACCATGCTGGAAGCCGGTGCTACGGGAGGTTCCCTTCCTGATGTATTCTGGATGCATTCCAATGAAATCGCGCGGTACTCGGAATATGAGATGCTGCTGGATTTAACAGACCGGATCAAGGCCAGTAAGACGCTTGAGATGGATAAATTCCCCAAAGAGATTGTGGACATTTACAACTGGCAGGGAACAAAGCAGTATGCAGTTCCGAAAGACATTGATACCATTGCACTCTGGTACAATAAAAAAATGTTTGACGAGGCAGGGATTTCCTATCCAAGCAAAGACTGGACCTGGGATGATTTTGCAGATGCAGCAAAGAAGCTTACTAAGGCTGACGGAAGCCAGTATGGCTTTGCGGTTAGTCCTACCAATGACCAGGCAGGCTGGTGCAACCCGGTCTATGACATGGGCGGATATGTAATCAGCGATGACAAAAAATCTTCCGGATTTACCCAGCCGGGAACCATTAAGGCATTGACCTTCCTTACTGATCTTATGAAAGAAGGGTATGCACCGCCATATGAAGTAATTGCCGAGAATAAGGAAGAAGCTTTATTTGAGGCCGGTAAGGTGGCTATGATTACCCAGGGGTCCTGGATGCTTTCAGAGCTTTGTAATAATGATTATGTAAAGGCAAACTGTGACATTGCTGTTCTTCCTAAAGACAAAACTACGGGAAGACGCGCTTCCATCTATAATGGCCTTGGCTGGGCAGCTTCTGCCAATACCTCCATGCCGGAAGAAGCCTGGAAGCTGATTGAATACATGGGTTCCAAAGAAGCTCAGCAGAAGCAGTCTGATCTTGGAATTGTAATATCTGCTTATCAGGGAACTACTGATAACTGGATTAAGGCATATCCGGACTTTAATTTACAGGCATATCTTGATATGATGGATGATCTTGTGATTCGTCCGTACTCCAAATCAACGGTTGCATGGACCAATATGATTCATGAAAAACTGATTGATGCCTGGAACGGAAATAAGAGTGTAGAGGAAGTCTGCAAGGATATTGATAAGGAAATGAATGCCATGCTGGCGGAAGAATAGGTATGGGCGGGGAGGCAGATACAACGGCTGCCTCCCCTTTTAACGAAATTGCGGAGGGACTGCATGAACAGAAAAAAAACGGTATCAAGACGGGAGAGAAGTGAATTTTTGTGGGGCTGGCTGTTTCTGCTGCCTACTATGACAGGCCTCATAATTTTGAATATTATACCAATCTTTCAGACAATCTACCAAAGCTTTTTTAAAACCGGTGCCTTTGGAAAGGGCAATGTATACGTAGGACTCAGTAATTACAGCAAGCTTATGAAGGACAGTACAGTCTGGCAGGCGCTTTGGAATACCTTTAAGTATGCACTTGTTGAAGTACCCTTTTCCATCGCAATCGCGCTGGTGCTTGCTGTTATACTAAATGGAAAGATAAAAGGCCGTTCAATTTGGAGAACCATTTATTTTCTGCCTATGGTTGCAGCTCCTGCGGCGGTAGCCATGGTCTGGAGATGGCTTTATAATTCAGAATTCGGTTTAATCAATCACCTGTTAAACCGGATTGGGCTTTCCTCTGTGAACTGGATCTCAGATCCTGAAATTGCTTACATTTCCGTAGCGATTGTGGGAATATGGTCAGTGATCGGCTACAACATGGTCCTGTTTTTTGCCGGCCTACAGGAGATTCCGCGAGATTATTATGAAGCTGCGGAAATTGACGGAGCCGGGGGAGTAAAACAATTTTTCTACATTACGCTTCCTCTGATTTCTCCCACCATGTTTTTCGTGACTGTGACCAGGGTAATCGGAGCCATGCAGGTATTTGACAGTATATATATGATGATGGAAAAGGCTAATCCGGCACTGGTGAAAACTCAGTCTCTGGTTTATCTTTTCTATAAATATTCCTTTGTTGAGGGCAACAAAGGATATGGTTCCGCCATTGTCATGCTGCTGCTTCTGGTGATTCTGCTCATTACGGTAATCCAGCTTCTTTGCCAGAAGAAGTGGGTTAATTACAGCTAAGGAGGAGAACGATGGATAAGAATAGAAAATTTAAGTCAGGTTTTCAGTATTTCATACTTGCAGCCGGTTCTGTCGTCATGCTGGTTCCTTTCTTATGGATGATTCTTACGGCTTTTAAATCAACGTCTGAGGCAACTCAGATGAACCCGTTTATCATCTTTCCCACTGTATGGAAAAAGGACGCATTTTTATCTGTATTGAGTAAAATGAATTTTTTGAGACTGTATTGGAATACAATGGTTCTTATTATAGAGCGGGTAGCCTGTGCAGTTTTAACGGCAACCATGGCGGGGTATGCCTTTGGAAGGCTTCATTTTAAAGGAAAAAATCTTGCCTTCTCCCTTGTATTATTTCAGATGATGGTGCCGTCCCAGATATTTATTATTCCTCAGTATCTGATGGTTGGCAGACTGGGACTGTTAAATACATCCTTTGGTCTTCTCTTTCCAGGGCTGGTTACTGCGTTTGGAACCTTTTTACTCCGTCAGGCGTATATGGGGCTTCCCTTATCGCTTGAGGAAGCGGCCAGGCTTGATGGCTGCAACATCGGCCAGACATTCCTGTATGTCATGGCACCGCTTACAAAATCATCCATGGTAGCACTGGGGATTTTCACCGCATTGTTTGCTTTCAAGGAACTGATGTGGCCGTTAGTCGTCAATACTGAGCAAAATACCATGCCTCTTTCTGCGGCTCTTGCAAAACTGCAGGGACAGTTTGTGACCAACTATCCGGAACTTATGGCGGCTTCCCTGCTGGCCTGTATTCCCATGGTTATCATATACCTGATTTTCCAGAAACAGTTTATCGAAGGAATTGCAACATCAGGAGGAAAATTATAAAGGAGTATACACTATGCCAATCATTTATCATCCACAAGCAAAAGAGTTTCATCTGTATAACCAGTCCGTCAGTTATATCATTCAGATTATGGGAAATGGTCAGCTGGGCAATTTGTATTATGGGAAGCGGATTAAGGACCGGGAGTCTTTTGAGTATCTTTTTGAGACAGGAGAACGCCCTCATGCTGCAATCAGCTGCCCGAATCCCGTCAACTTATGCCTGCAGTATACGAAGCAGGAATATCCGGCATACGGAACCGGAGATTACCGGTATGGGGCGTATCAGGTAAGGCAGGAAAACGGCAGCAGGATTACAAATTTTACTTATGCAGATCACATGATCCTGGCAGGAAAGCCCTCTATGGAACCGCTTCCTTCCACCTATACGGAAGATGATTCGGAGGCATCTACATTAAAGATCAGACTGCATGATGATCTGATTGATACAGATCTGGTCCTGACTTATACCATATATGAGGAGAGACCGGTGATTACAAGAAATGCCTTCTTCAAACACAGCGGGCAGGAAGAAATTGTACTATTAAATGCCATGAGTGCGGCGGTGGATTTACCGGAATCAGATTACGATATGATTCATCTGTCCGGCGCATGGTCCAGAGAACGATATGTAAAACGGAGGCCGTTAGAACAGGGGATACAGTCTGTTTACAGCATGAGAGGCATCAGCAGTGCGGAACATAATCCCTTTGTTGCATTGACGGATAAAACGACTACAGAAAGCAGCGGAACTGCTTATGGTTTCAGTCTGGTCTACAGCGGCAGTTTTCTTGCACAGGCAGAGGTCTGCTCTCATGATACGACCAGGGTTTTAATGGGAATTCACCCGGATACCTTTGAATGGCCTTTAAAAACCGGAGAATCGTTTCAGACTCCGGAGCTTGTTATGGTCTATACTGATCAGGGTCTGTCTCACATGAGCCAGGTATTCCACAGGCTTTACAGGACCAGACTCGCCAGAGGATACTGGAGAGACAGGGAAAGGCCAGTGCTTTTAAATAACTGGGAAGCCACCTATATGGATTTTGATGAAGAAAAGATTCTTTCCATCGCAGGAAAAGCAAAGGAAACGGGCGTGGAGCTGTTTGTATTGGATGACGGCTGGTTCGGTGACCGCAGCGACGATGACCGCAGCCTGGGTGACTGGTATGTAAATAAGGAAAAACTGCCGGGAGGCATATCCGGATTGTCAGAGAAGATAGAGGCCATGGGGCTTAAGTTTGGTTTGTGGATTGAACCGGAGATGGTCAATAAAAACAGCAGGTTCTATGAGGCGCATCCGGACTGGATTATATCCGCTCCAGGGCGTTACGAGACACCCAGCAGACAGCAGCATGTACTGGATTTCTCCAGAAAAGAAATTGTGGATTCCGTTTATGAGATGCTGAAAAATGTGATAGAGGGAGCCAGAATATCTTACATCAAATGGGATATGAACCGTTATATTACAGAATGCTTCTCAAGGGGCGCGCTTAAAAACGAACAGGGAATGGTGATGCACAAATACATTCTGGGAGTTTACGATCTTTACAGCCGCCTGATTCATGATTTCCCGCAGATACTGTTTGAATCGTGTGCCAGCGGAGGCGCCAGATTTGATCCGGGAATGCTTTATTATGCGCCTCAGGCCTGGTGCAGTGATAACACAGATGCCATTGACAGGTTGAAAATCCAGTATGGAACCAGCATGGTTTATCCGGTATCCAGCATTGGTGCGCATATTTCCGCTGTTCCCAATCATCAGATCCACCGGATTACTCCATTAAAAACCAGAGGCAATGCCGCGTTTTTCGGAGCCTTTGGATATGAGCTGGATTTAAATCATTTAAGTGAGGAAGAAGTGCAGCTGGTAAAAGAGCAGATTGAAATCTATAAGGAAAACCGGAGACTTCTGCACCAGGGAACATTTTACCGGTTGAAAAGCCCGTTTGAAGGAAACGATACTGCATGGATGGTGGTGGCAGAGGATCAGACACAGGCGATTGCAGCTTACTATCAGACCTTAAACCCGGCTAATGCAGGCTGGCTCAGACTAAAGCTTGCAGGACTCTGTGAGGATATGCTTTATCAGGTGGAAGTGGAAGGGGATACAGGTGAATATTATGGAAGCGAGCTGATGTACGCAGGGCTTCCCATTAACAGAAACCATTTCTTTAAGGAAACAGGTGATTTTGCTTCACTTCTATTCTTTGTGAAACAAAAGTTGGTATAAGTAAATAATTATTTATAAAGCTGAGTCCGGACCAGGGAAGTCCGGACTTTATTAATGCAATATTTTACATTATTTTATCTGGAATATGGTGAATCTGTTGAAAAATATTTCATTGCATGTTATAATTTTATAAAAATTATGGGTGTTTCCTCATATGGCTAAAAAAAGAGGAGGGTTTCAATGAAAGATTATAATGTACATTTAACTCTGATTGACCGGATCATACTTGATTCCTATAAGGTTTTACTGGAAGGGATGGCAGATTATATGGGAAGCGGTTACGAGATGGTGCTTCACAGTCTGGAAGATACAGAGCATTCCGTGATTAAAATCATTAACGGTCATCATACCGGACGGACTGAGGGTATGCCTATTACGGATCTGGCCCTTCAAATGCTGGAAGAGATCAAAAAGGAAGGCGAAAAGGGTTACATTTCCTATTTTACAAAGAATAAGAAGGGAGAACCCTTAAAGTCAACCACCATTGTTGTACGGGGAGAGGAGAGCCGGATCATTGGCCTGCTTTGTATAAATTTTTATTTAAATACAAGTTTTTCAGAGATTCTTACCGGCTTCATCCCGGAGATTTCATCCCGTGCCCAGATGAAGACGGAGACCTTTGCCAACAATCTGGATGAACTGATTTACAGTAAGGTTTCAGAGGTTCGAAACGAGGTTATGGAGAATGACCAGATTCTTCCCTCTCTTAAAAATAAGGAAATCATCAACATACTCTGCCAGCAGGGGGTTTTTACTTTAAAGGATGCAGTAGTAAAGGTTGCCGAGTATCTGGATATATCTAAAAATACAGTGTACATGCATATCAGAAATGCCGGATCTGCAGCAGAGAAAGAGAAATGAGTAAATTTTAATTCAGAGTCCTGAAAGGATAGTGAAATGTCCTGCATTGTTTGTCAAAACAAACAAAAAATAATGCAGGACATTTTATTTTTTGCTCAATCACACAAAAATATTGCATTTATTAAAATTTTATGATAAAATAAATTACACTGATAAGAACAGTAATAAAAAATATTTTATTCACCAATGAAAGGGAGGTATTGAAATGGAAAGAAGTAAAAAGAAACTTGGACTTGTCCCCAAATTAATCATTGCCATCATTATCGGTATTCTGTTGGGACTTTACTCTCCAAGCTTTGTAATCTCCATTTTGATTACGGCGGCAGATTTATTTAAACAGTTTTTAATGTTTATTATCCCGCTGATGGTTGTAGCATTTGTAACTATGGGAATCGCAGATTTGTCACAGGGAGCAGGGAAGCTGCTGGCATTTACAGCAGCAATATCTTATGCGTCTACCCTGATGGCAGGAAGTGCCGCTTATTTTGTAGCCAGTAACTTTTTCCCAACCTTTGTTAATCAGGAGGTTGTTTCCAAAGTGGCGGCTGCAAGTGACAGGGCGATAGGAGGTTATTTCTCCCTGACCATTACACCTTTGCTTGAAACAACAGCAGCGGTAGTATTGGCTTTTGTACTGGGCGTGTCAATCAGTACAATGAGAGGCAAGGAAATCGGTGATACGCTTTATAATGTAGTGAAAGATCTTTCTGAGATTATTACCAAAGTTTTAAACCGTGTAATCATTCCGCTGCTTCCTATGTATATCTGCGGAACATTTGCGAAAATGACTTATCAGGGAACTACGTTTGCCATTATGTCTGTACTTTGGAAGGTTTTCCTGATTGTTATTATACTCCATCTTCTTTACCTGGTGATTGCATTTACATTTGCAGGAACCATAACAAAACGCAATCCAATTACTATGATGAAGAATCAGATTCCGGGATATTTAACCGCGATCGGTACCCAGTCATCAGCTGCTACCATTCCGGTTAATATCAAATGTGCGGAAAGCAACGGAGTTTCCGAGGAAATCCGTAATTTCGTTGTACCGTTATGTGCCAACATACATATGGCAGGTTCCATGATTACCATCACCTGCTGTGTGACAGCCACATTACTGATCTACGGAATGCCTCATGGCTTCCTCACACTGTTTCCATTTATCTGTGTGCTGGGAATTGCTCTGGTGGCATCTCCGGGAGCTCCTGGCGGTTCCATTTTTACCGCTACACCATTTTTCCCGATTGTGGGTATTCCGGCAGTTGGAGATATTGCCAGCCTTTTACAGGCAATGTATATTGCACAGGACAGCTTTGGAACTGCCTGCAATGTATCCGGTGACAATGCAATCAGTGCGCTGGTAGAATCTTACTACCGCAAATATATTAAAAAAGAAAAAAAGAACTAGCATGCTTTGAAAGGAGCAAATGATATGCCGTCAATCAGTATATTTGATGTGATCGGTCCCAATATGGTTGGACCGTCAAGCTCCCATACGGCAGGTGCAGTAGCCATCGCACTTCTGGTAAAAAAATTGTTTCCTGGTTCTATAAAAGAGGTTGAATTCGTATTATACGGTTCCTTCGCCAGGACTTACAAGGGGCACGGCACAGACCGTGCCCTGCTGGGAGGAATGCTGGGATTTGAAACTCACGATTTAAGAATTAAGAATTCTTTTAAGCTGGCGGAAGAACAGGGGCTGATCTATTCCTTTGTCACCAACGAAAAAGAAACGGAAGTTCATCCAAACACCGTTGAGATTCATTTAACCGGCACCGATGGGTCGTTTATGTCTGTAAGAGGAGTGTCTATAGGCGGCGGTAAGGTAAAAATTGTCAAAATCAACGGTGTAGATGTTGATTTTACAGGAGAATACTCCACTCTGGTAATCCGGCATCTGGACTATCCCGGAATGGTGGCCTATATCGCTACCTGCTTAAGCGAAAGAAATGTTAACATTGCATTTATGCGTCTGTACCGGGAAAAGAAGGGGGCGACTGCCTATTCTGTGGTGGAATCAGATGAAGAGATCCCCCAGGAGCTTCTTGAAAAACTGCGGGAACATGAAAAAGTTGAAGATGTAATGCTGATTCAGGTTTAGGAGGAGCTATGGATTTTATTTCAGGACAAGAGTTACTGCAATTGTGCGAAGAGAACAGCTGCCGGATCTCCGATATCATGCGTCAGCGTGAGATCAGTGAATATGGGGCGACTGCTGAAGAAATAACGGAACGAATGAAAGAAGCATTCCGGATCATGAAAGAGGCCTGTCATAAGCCGTTAGATGAACCGGTTCCCTCCATTGGTGGTCTCATCGGGGGAGAAGCAAAAAAGGTGAGGGACAGAAGACGGCAGGGAAAATCCATATGCGGAAGCATGCTTTCCAAAGCAATCACCTATTCCCTGGCAGTTCTTGAGGTGAATGCTTCCATGGGCCTGATCGTGGCGGCACCCACTGCCGGAAGCTCCGGAGTCCTTCCCGGTCTTTTACTGGCTCTGGAGGAAGAATTTTCTCTTGATGATGAACAGATCATTGACGGACTTTTTACAGCAAGTGCCATAGGATATTTAATTATGAGGAATGCCTCCGTTGCAGGTGCTCAGGCTGGCTGTCAGGCTGAGGTGGGTGCAGCTTCTGCCATGGCAGCTGCGGCAGCTGCGGAAATTATGGGAGGAACACCCCAGCAGTGTATGGATGCGGCTTCCGCAGCCATTGTTAATTTACTTGGACTTGTCTGTGACCCGGTAGCAGGACTGGTGGAATGTCCCTGTCAGAGCCGGAATGTAATAGGTGCTTCCAATGCCCTGGTTTGTGCCGAAATGGCTCTGGCCGGAATCAGACAGCTGATTCCATTTGACCAGATGGTGGAAACCATGATGGTGGTTGGCCGTTCTATACCATTTGAATTAAGAGAAACGGCGCTGGGAGGGTGCGCAGCAACAGAGGCTGCCTGTACCAGAGCCTGCCAGATCTTCCAAAATTGAAAATTGGTGACTATTTTTTAAATTGAAAGGGATCGGTCCTTAGGGCCGGTCCTTTTACCATATATTTTTTCATATTTATTATCACAAAATAGTTGCGAGTGCAACTATTTTGTGATATGCTGTTTTTGAAATAATGCATTTATATGTATGTGTTTGGACACCAGGAGGTGAATGAATTGGATAAACACAGGGAAATCGGGAAATATATTTCGATTCTCCAAAGACTCAATAATATGTTTTTCGCAAACCGATTATCCTCTTTTCAGATAGGCTGTGGACAACAGTTTTTTTTATTGCAGATTTTTAAAAATCCAGGCATGAATTTTCATGAACTGGCATTAAACGGCCATTATGATAAGGCAACAGCTACAAGGGCAGTAAAAAAGCTGGAAGAAGAGGGGTATGTCCGGACAGAGACAGAAGAAGGGGATAAAAGGGTTCGGCGGATCTATCTGACTGACCTGGCAAAACCGGTCGTGGAGAAGACTATGGAGTGTGTGGATGAATGGGCGGAAATTATTTTAGAAGGACTTACAGGCGAAGAGCGTCAGGAAGCAGAGCAGCTGCTGATCCGTATGGCTGCCAATGCACACCAATTTAACGCGAAGCAAAAAGGAAAGGAATGACACACTTTATGGAACACAACAAGATAAATCAGGGGGGGAATCCCCTGGGATACAAACCAATTGGACATCTGCTGATGCAGTTCGCTCTTCCTGCAATTGTTGCTATGCTGGTAAACTCAGTTTATAACATTGTAGATCAGATATTTATTGGACAGGGAATCGGCTATTTGGGAAATGCAGCTACCACTATCGCGTTTCCAATTGTAACGATTATTTTAGCAGTCTCAACGCTTCTGGGAGCGGGTGGAAGCGCGTATGCTGCCATTAAGCTTGGTGAAAAGAAAGAAGAGGAAGCACAGAAAACTCTAGGAACCGTTACCGTACTGACTCTGGCGGCAAGTGCAGTAGTAGTGGCTGCAGGTTTTTTATTTCTTGATCCGATGTTAAAGCTTTTTGGCGCTACAGAGAATACCATGGATTATGCCAGACAGTATACTGCAGTGATTTTAATCGGAACTCCGTTTAATATGCTGGCAGTGGTGCTGAGCAATATGGCAAGAACCGACGGCAGTCCGGCGCTGGCAATGTATGCTATGCTGGTGGGAGCATTTTTAAATACCATACTGGATCCGATCTATATTTTTGTTTTTGACTGGGGCGTTACGGGAGCTGCCATTGCAACCATCACTTCCCAGATTATTTCAGCAGTGGCTTTAATTGTATATTTTATGAAAAAAGGTAAAAATATGCGTTTTCATAAAAAAACCATGTTTGTTGATCCGGAAATATGCCGGCAGGCACTTCCTCTGGGTATTTCCAGCGGAATTACACAGGTGGCTTCCACTATATTACAGGTTGTCATGAATAATTCTCTGGTGTATTATGGTAATCAGAATGCAGTAGGCGGGGATGTGGCACTCAGTGCCATGGGAATTGTCAATAAAATCGGAATGATTCTGTTGTCAGTCTGCCTTGGGATCGGAATTGGATCTCAGCCAATTTTTGGGTTTAATAAAGGTGCAGATCAGCCGAAACGGGTGAGAAAAACGTTCCTGGTCGCGGCGGCAGCATCCACCGGTGTGGCAGTGTGCGGCTGGCTGGTATGTCAGCTTTTCCCGGGAGCAATTTTAAGTCTGTTTGGTACCCAGGATCCTCAGTTTAACCTGTTTGCAGAACGCTGCTTAAGAATTTACATGCTTGGAATCTTTACTGCCGGGTTTCAGGTTGTGAGCACAAGCTATTTCCAGTCAACCGGACAGCCTTTAAAAGCTTCTGTTTTATCCATGCTTAGACAGCTTTTATTATTAATTCCCCTGATTCTGATTCTGCCTCTTTACTTCGGTCTGGATGGAATTTTGTATGCAGGACCTATGGCAGATATTATATCAGCGATGATAGTCAGTCAGTTTATCATTCATGAATTACGTAAATTAGACAGAGCCTGCAAGGCCTGATAAGCTTTAACCGGAAGGAGAAAGACAGCTGTGAGCCTGAAAATACAAATGACAAAATTTTTAGCAGGAATTGTTAATGCAGAAAAAAAGATGGAAGCGGAGCTTGCAGCACCTCCAAGAGGGGGGAACGTCATCAACCGGGATCATTTCACCAGGAAGGTAAGGGTGAAGGAGTGGGACGTTGATGGATTCGGAGGAGTTACCATCAACGGAAGCTATACCGGCCAAAAGCATATTTTAATGCTGCCGGGAGGTGCTTATTCCCTGGAACCTTCCCGCCGTTATCTGGAAATCTCAGAGTATTTTGCCATTAAAAAAAGAATGAAAGTAACCATCCCGTTTTGCCCGCTGTCACCGGAATACACAGCTTTAGCAGTACACCAGTATCTGCTAAATGTTTATATACGCCTGATTAATGAATATCCGGAAGATGAATTCTGTTTTTTAGGTGATTTTTCAGGGGGAGGTTTGGCGCTTTCCTTTTTACAGGAGCTTCGGGACAGGAAGATTCTGCCTTTGCCTGTTAAGACTGTAGTGATCTCGCCCTGGCTGGATATTACACTTGATAATCCCATGATAAAGATTGCGAAAAAGGCAGACCGCCTCCTTCCTGCAGGAGCATTAAAAGAAACTGGGATTCGTTACTGCGGTACGCTTGCATCCGATCACCCCTTTGTTTCACCCCTATATGGAAACTGGGATCATCTGGGTAAAATTCTGGTATTTTCAGGGACGGAAGATATTATGACTCCGGACTGTGATCTGCTTGCAGAGAAAGCGGGAAGTTTCGATCATACAGAGCTGGTTTATAAAAAGGGAGCAGGCATGGTTCATGACTGGATTTTAATTCCATGCAGGGAGACAGATGCGACATTAGAGATAATCTCTGCTTTCTTTCTGGATAATGAAGAAATTTAAAAATGAGGTTCGGTCCATAGCGGGCCGAACCTCATTTTGACTTGTGATGAAGTACTATGAACAAAGGAACGGATTAAAGTTGTGCAAGTGACTGAAGGGCATTCCCTTCAATCAGGACCTCGTAATGTTCCTTGTAGTACGCTTCGGAAGCGTAATCCTGATGAATCTTGGTTCCGTACTCTGCAAGAAGATTGCATACCCGGCTGAAGTCCAGAGACTTCTCAGGGGTGTTACGTATAACCAGATAATATTGTCTGGTATTTGGTTTTTTATATAAAGTATTCCTGCCATCGTAAACCTGTCCGATGATCTTTGCGGCATCAGAAATCTGATCCAGACTTTGAAAACAGTAGATTCTTACTGAGGAAGTGTTTGACTGCTCTTTGGGTTTTTCTTCTTCCGGCTCTTCTTTTTTGTCAATACCCAACAGATTTAACAGGCCATCGGCACCTTCTAGAAGCTCGCTTGCCAGATCTGCCGGCATGGAATCCAGTTCTTCGTCTGTTGATGGTGAAAATTTTGCAAACCTTGTATCTAATTCTTCCGGGTCATCGATTTTAGTGATCACTAACATCACGCTTTCGTTGGATAACGGAATTGCTTCTACCATGAGAGGAATGTCTTCAGCTTCAAATCCCACTTCGTTAGAGGCTTTTTGAATCATCTCGCGGAACAGGTTGCGGGCTTTTTCACTGCCGTAGGCAAGTTCGCCTAAATTAAGGTTTCGGACGCTTAAATCAAAGCTGGTAAGCGTACAACGGATCTGATTTTCATTGATACGTTCTATCTTCATAGGATCACTTCCTGTTCTTTTTAAAATGGTGAATATTTTTTACATACTTCCTCAACATAACTATACTATATATTATAGCAAAAAGGCAATTACTATGTGAAAAAATTTATATAAATTTAAGGTTTATATGCAAAAAAACGGGTATCCTATCTAATTGCTGGGATTTAATAGTTTGGATTTTCAGCGTGATACTGATATGATACTAATCATGAGGGAAGAATGAAAAAAGCGAAGGGAAAGTCAATATACGACAGCAGGACCGTTATAGCTTGATACCTGGGAAAAGTAATTGCACATTGAAATGGGATATGTTACGATAGTGGTATGGAACAATCGTGTCACTGCAAGGGCGTTGGCCTTCCATCATATATAGATGGGAGGTGGTGCGGATGAAATATGACTTTAAAGACCTTATGGCCTTTGGTATGTTCATAGTCGCATTACTTACCTTTATTTTCATTAATTGTAAGTAACGTTTTTCTATAAAGTCCTGGAAACAGGCAATAGAAAACCACCCTTGTAAAACATGGCGTGTTGTGCAGGGTGGAGTTCTCTATCATACATAATATAGGCCACCCCTTGTATTGGGGCGGTTGCTCCTTTTGTAATTCTAATATAGCATATTTGGTTTAGTATTTCAATAGTAAGATATACTTGAGTTTCCACAGATTTATCCACAAGTATTTCTTATTCCCTTTTGATGTAGGGAAGACGAATACTGTCAGGACAACAGCGTGTTCATTTGAGTTTAATTCCATAATGCTATCTTCTTTGATTCGTGGAGAATAATTCCAGAGATATTGTTTTGGGCATCGCCCCGCTCACTAAAAATGTGAAAAAATTATAAAATAGTTGAAAAATGAAGAATATTATATTACAATAATTTCCAGAGATGATATTGAACAGACACAAGGAGGTGATTTTAGTAAGCACCGTTCTGTTTGGAAAATATCAGCTATGCGGTATCTTGGGAACCGGTCGGGAAGGGACAGTTTTTCTGGCGGTTCATCTTGGGCTTGAGGAATACAGGGCAGTGAAACGTGTATCCAAAAGCTTTCTCAATTATGAACAATTCAGGCGCGAGGCATTCATTTTAAAGGAGCTGCGCCATCCTGGAATTCCCATTATATTCGACTTAGAGGAAGATGAAAGTTACAGTTATTTAATCGAAGAGTATCTGGAAGGAGATTCTTTATATGATCTTGTGAAAAAACAGGGTCATCTGTCGCGGGAGCTGACCGTATTCTATGGAATTCAGCTTGCCAGCATCATTAATTACCTGCATCTCGCAGGAACAACCCCTATATTACATTTGGATTTACAGCCAAAAAACCTGTTATTATGCCATGATACCATAAAACTCATCGACTTTGGCCTGGCTGCGTCTATAAAAGAAGCAAATGAGCCGGGAGAACGGTACGGTACAGTGGGCTGCGCTGCCCCGGAGCAGTATCAGACGGACGGAGTGCTTGATGAAAGAACGGATATTTATGCGATTGGAACAATTCTTTGTTATCTGTACACCGGAACATTTCCTGTGCTGCCCTTTATACCAGATCCTTCGATGGATCCGGACCTGGCAGCTGTTATCGGTCAGTGCGTCTGCAAAGAGAAAGAAAACAGGTTTTCAACGGCACAGGAGCTTGTGGAACGGCTCTGTCAGTTAAAAGAAACGGGAACGGATGCAAAAAAACGTCTGCAATCATCATCTCTTACAATTGCTCTTTCAGGGAGCAAATCTGGGGCAGGAACAACCCACATAGGAATCGGCCTGTCTGTCTACCTAAGAAATCAGGGATATCCCAACTTGTTGGAAGAAAAACAGGACTCATTCATGGGGGCCAGTCTTTTCAAATTCACAAAAGCAAAGCGTGACAGCTGCGGGCTGCTGCATTACAGGAATTTAATTGTAAAGCCTTATTACGGACCCGGAGTGAAATTAAAGGATCCGCCCTTTCGTGTGCGTCTGATGGATTGGGGAGAGAACTTAAGCCAGGCGGTCAGCATGGAACCTGATGCCGTGATTCTGGTGTGTGATGCCAGTATCTGGAACAGAATACATGCCCGGGAAGCTGTGGAAGTAGTAGTGAAATCCAAAATTCCATATGCCGTAATATATAACCATTGGGTTATTGGCATGAAAATCTTTACTCCAAAAGGAGCAGGACAATCATCATTTTTTCGGGCTCCTTTTTTCCCTGATCCCTTTACAGTCTGTGATGAATCGGAGATTTTTTATCAGGCTGTCACAAATGCAATACTGGTGGGGAAAGGGGGAAGTCATAAACGGTATTTTCAATTTAAATACTGGATAAAAGTCATAATTAAAAGATTCAGGACAAGGGAGCGCCATCGGTCGGGAAAGGATTAAACTTCTATGAAGGGAATCGTAAAAAGAGTCTGGAAAATGATAAAACCATTTAATGAAGAAGCAGTACCGGAACTGATTGGCATCATCGGCACCGGAAGGGGTACGGGAGTGACTCATTTTGCGGTCATGACAGCCGGATACTTAAGCGGTGTGATGAGAATACGGTGTGCAGTTCTGGAGTGGAACAGTCATGAGTCCATTCATGCTATGGGAGCTGTCTGCGGTGGTGAAAAAAAAGGTGAAAATTCGTTTCGGGTTTTAGAGACAGATTATTTTGCAAAAGCGGGGATTGATACGCTGCTGTTGTGTAAAAAGTCCGGCTATCAGGCTGTAATTGTGGATTATGGGACTGCAGAGGAAGGCAATCTGGGAGAGTTTTTTCGATGCGGCAGGCAATTAGTAATAGGGAGTCTTAGCGAGTGGCAGATAAGTGAGTTTCTGGAATTTGAAAAAAGGGAGATAAAAGCGGAAAGAAGCTGGGAAAGTCTGGTATCATTTGGAAGCGAGGAAGCAAGAAAAAGTCTGGAAAAAAGACTGAAGGTTCCTGTCAGAAGAATTCCGTTTTCTACAGATCCATTTTCTGTCACTGCTGAGATCATAAGTTTTTACGAGCAATTATTTTAACAGTACAAAAGAAAAGGTAGCGGGGAGAAAACAATATGAGTAAAGAGGACAGCAGTAAATGGAAAGAAGGTAATAGAGATCAGTATCTGGAAGGACTGAAAAGGTACAGAAATAAGGGAATCTCCATAGTAATTGATGGGGAGGAACTCCCGGAGACAGACTGGGGGAAAATATTTGAAATAAGGGAGGATGACAGTTTTTATATGGCAGACTATGTTCCCGATAAGGAAACAGGTAAGCTGCAGGAAATCAGATTTGACCGTGTATACAACCGGTAATTTCTGGAACATGTGATCAGGGGCGCGCCGGTGGATTCCATCTTCAGCCCGGAGTGAATCAATTTATGCGTGTCAGGGAGGGTTAGGGGACAGAATGTAATGAAAATGTAAATTCCAAAAATAAAGAAGTATGATATAATCTAGAAGATATTACAGAAATAAGTTCTTAAGATACGATCCATGATCAGGAGGAAAACAGATGAATAGGAGAGCAGTGCCGGTTATGGTGGCGCTGGGATTGATTTTGCTGGTTCTTGCCGGTTTTTTCGGAATCCGGTTTTTGGAGCGGTATATTCCATCCAGTGAGCAGGCAGATTTGACTGAGGTTTTGGGAGTTACAGGGGATGAGGTGGCAGTCTATTTCAATGAGAATCTTCAGGAAACCAAAGGTCTTTTTACAGAGGGTCAGACCTACCTTCCCATCAGCTGGATCAATGAAAATTTAAATGAGCGTTTTTACTGGGACAGCAACGAGAAGCTGTTAGTGTATGCACTGCCGGATTCCATTGTTTATGCAGACCGTGATACAAAAGGTCCTTCCGGAAAATCCCTGATTCAGGAGAAAGAGGATGGAGTGTATTTATCCCTGGGTCTTGTCGCTAATTATACAGATGCCGAATTTACAGCATATGATACAGCTTTAAATAAGCGGGTGTTTATCAACAATAACTGGACAGAAAAAGAACAGGCACTGGTTGTAAAAAGTGGCAATGTGCGTATTAAAGGCGGAGTAAAGAGCCCGATTGCAACTCATATAATTGAGGGAAGCAAGGTGACGGTTCTTGATTCTATGGATAAATGGAACAAAATCAGGACAGAGGATGGTTTTATTGGTTATGTGGAACGCAGGCGACTAGGAAAAACAGAAAAAGTTGCATCTGTAAGTAACTTTGAAAAGCCGGTTTACAAGAATATAACCATGGATCAGCCTGTCTGTCTGGTATGGCATCAGGTGACCTCGGCAGACGGGAACTCTTCTTTTGACAGCATGATAGCCAATACAGCAGGAGTTAACGTGATCTCTCCCACATGGTATGAATTAACCGATAATGAAGGAGGGTTCCGATCACTTGCAGATGCGGGCTATGTGAAAAAGGCTCACGAAAAAGGATTAAAAGTATGGGCGCTAATTAATAATTTCAGTGACAATGTGAATACAGAGATCCTGATGTCTAAAACATCCACCAGAAAAAAACTCATAGATGCTCTGATGGCAGAGGCAAAAACCTATGGATTTGATGGTATTAATCTGGATTTTGAGGGCATTAAGGAGGAAGCGGGACCGCACTATATCCAGTTTATAAGAGAATTATCCATACCCTGCAGAAAGAATGGGCTTGTCCTTTCTGTGGATAATTACGTTCCAGTTCCGGGAAATGAATTTTACAATCGTAAAGAACAGGGAATTGTGGCTGATTATGTGATTATTATGGGATATGATGAACATTATGCAGGGGGAGAGGCTGGATCTGTGTCGTCCATTCAATATGTGGATGATGGAATTAAGAATACTCTTAAAGTTGTTCCCAAAGAAAAGGTTATTAACGGGATTCCTTTTTACACCAGAATATGGACAGAAGGAGCGGATGGAAAAACTTCATCATCTTCCATCGGCATAGCAAAATCCAAGGAATGGGTTACTAAAAATGACGTAAAGCTGTACTGGCAGGAGGAACTGGGACAGTATTATGGAGAACTCCAGACAGAAGAAGGTAAAAAGTCAGTATGGCTTGAGGAGGAACGCTCCATTGGTCTGAAGATGAATTTGATCCGGCAGTACGATCTGGCTGGTGTGGCATGCTGGAAGCTGGGATTTGAGCCGGCTGATTTGTGGGATGAAGTCCGGCTTGATAAGGAATAACATAAGAAATGGACAGACAGGAAGGTCAGGTTATGAGAAAGAGGGTATTATTGGCAGCACTGGCGGCTGCAGTTTGTGTATCATCCGGGTGTTCTTTTAAAAAAGGAGTGCCGGAGCAAACACAGGGAGAGAGTACAGTGCAGCCTGAGACAGCAGTTACCGGGGTGCAGACTCCTTCCACAGCACAAGTTCCTGAGACAACCGGAGAGTCACTTCCAGAACAATCCCAGGTACCGGAGGAAGGAACAGCCAGGATCATCATAGCTACGGATATTCATTATCTGGCCAGGGATCTGACGGATATGCAGAAAAGTTATGAATATACGGCTGATCACGGTGACGGGAAAGTGATGAAGTATATCTGGGAGATTACAGATGCGTTCATTGAAGAGGTGAAAGCAGAAAAGCCGGATGTTGTAATATTAGAGGGAGATTTAACCTATAACGGGGAACGGGAAAGCCATATAGAGCTTGCAGGAAAGCTGGAGTCCATTGAGGAAGCAGGGATTCCTGTTATCGTCATTCCTGGAAACCACGACATCAATAATCCTGAGGCCTGCCGGTTTGAAGGAGATTCCATAATCAGTACGGAGAGTATTTCTCCCCAGGAATTTGAAGAGATTTATGATGAGTTCGGTTATAGCGAGGCGGTCAGCCGGGATCCTGCCTCATTAAGTTATATCTACCAGATCGATGATAAAACCAGAGCACTGATGCTTGACAGCTGCCAGTATGATCCTAAAAATCTGGTAGGTGGCATGATTAAGGATGATACATACAGCTGGATTGAAGAACAGATGGAGGAAGCATGGAATCTGGGCATGAACGTGATTCCAGTAGCCCATCACAATCTTCTTGATGAGAGTGAAGTTTATCTTCAGGATTGTACCATTGAGCACAGTGAACAGCTCATTGACCAGCTGGAGAGCTGGGAAGTCCCCTTATTTTTAAGCGGGCACCTTCATGTCCAGCACTATAAGAGATCCCATGATGATACCGGAATCTATGAGATTGTGACAGGTTCCCTCTCTACGCCGCCCTGCCTTTACGGAATACTGGAGTACGGAGCGAAGGGAACGTTTAACTACCATACTAAATCTCTGGATATGAAAGCCTGGGCGGAGAAAACAGGAAACACTGATAAGAATCTTTTGAATTTTAGTGATTACGGGAAAAAATATTTAAGCAAGGTATTTTATAATCAGGCACAGGATGAGTTTAAGAGTTTCAATTCCCTTCAGGGTCTTACCGAGTATCAGAAGGATATGATGGCTAAGGTGTACGCCGAGCTGAATACTGCATGTTATGAGGGAAAAGTAGCGGATATTCGTGAGAAGGTTATGGCAAAGCAGGGATATAAGATGTGGCAGGAAGAAGGTTATCCCAGCATTCTATCCCAGTACCTGGAGTGGATTACTGCCGATGGTGCCAGAGATTATAATACATTAAGCGTTAATTAGAAGGAAAGTCATTTGTACCGGTTCTTTTTTAATTCACCAAAAAGTATAATTCATTAAGAATGCGAATCAGGTAAAAAACGTGAATTTAAAAAAATGGGAACCGTTTATGGCGGTGATTTTGCTGATATTGGTTTATGTCATATCAAGCCAGGCGGGAAAGATGGCAGCAGTAAATAACGTTCCATCTGTGGGAAAGAAAAGGCCGGTAGTTGTCATTGATGCAGGTCACGGCGGGAATGACCCAGGAAAGATCGGAATAGACGGCAGCCTGGAAAAAGATATTAATCTGCAGATCGCTATGAAGCTGAAAAAATATTTAGAAGCATCGGATGTGGATGTTGTTCTTACCAGAGATAATGACAATGGACTTTACTCAGTCAAAGATAACAGAAAAAAGATGGCTGATATGACCAAACGGTGTGAGATCATCAATAAAACCAAGCCTGCACTGACTGTGAGCATCCATCAAAACAGTTATCATCAGGAGGAGATTTCGGGAGGTCAGGTTTTTTATTATAAAAAGTCTGAAAAAGGGAAAAAGCTTGCTGAAATTATCCAGGACCGGTTTGATTTCTTATTAGGAGAGAAGAATACAAGACTTGCGAAGCCGAATGACAACTATTACCTGCTGCTTCATGTAAGGACGCCGATTGTAATTGTGGAATGCGGATTTTTAACAAATAAAAAAGAATCGGCACTCTTAAATACGGAAGATTATCAGGACCGGGTGGCGTGGACTATTCACATGGGAATCATGAGATATTTAAATGAAAAATAGATGTAAAAGATAAAAACAGGAACCCATAAGCAGGAGGTTCCTGTTTTTTGTCAGCGGCATGGAATTTATTCTTTTGGCTGTAATTCATTTTCCATCTCAGCTTCGTTGTCTGTTTCAGTGTCGCGTTCTTTCGCTACGGTTTGAGTGGAAACGGCCTTATTTATTTCACCCAGCTTTTCAGACTTTTGTGTGGCCAGTTCATCGGACTGGCTTTGCAGCCTGCCCACATCTTCAATTTTCTGTTTGGTGTTTCCATATCCGGATTCAATTTCACTTTTCAGGACCTTAATCTTTCTGTCAATATGGTCTTTCGCTGATGAGATTACTTCTGTCTGGGATACTCCGGATGATAATTTTGTTATCTCATTTAACTGTTCTGAATTTGCTTCTTCTTTAGACTTTGGCTTTTTATAGATAGTACCGGTTTGATCATCGGAATCGGATTTTGCATCATCCGGCTCATCTGTCTGGAGTTGTGCTATCTGTTCATCAATCGCTTTTAGCTGATTCTCATATTCTTTCAGCTTCTCGTTCATGCTGTCTGCGCCGTTTGCCTGGTCAGAATCCAGCATTGCCTGCTTTCTTTCCAGAATAAGCTGTTTCTGATTCATAAGCTGTTTCAGCATACTCTGCTTTTTTCCGGCAGGGGAAATTTTCACATCATCGGTTTGCTCCTTTTCCTTATTTTTTCCGTAGAGTGCCTGGTACTTCTGATGAGCGGAGCGATTGAGTGAAGCAATATTTATTTTTGCCGGCTGAGTTTCCATTTTACCTATATACATTACATTCCCTCCTTGTGTTCTGATTATAAATCGGCAGATACAATGATGAAATAATCGTCTTGGCGTAAACGGTAAAGATACTGGTATAAACGGGTTCCAGTTTAAAGAGATGGCGGGAAAAGGGGAAGCATGACGCAGAAATGAAATACTCCTTCCGAAATTGACAGCTCCACAGTGCCATGGCAGCGTTTAGCGGCATCGTGGATATTGGACAGGCCAATTCCGTGGAGATGAGGCTCTTCTTTTGTGGAGTGTAAGTGGGTGGTCTTAAGCTTCCTGGCATATGGTACCGGATTCGTTATTTCAATTATAAGAAAAGAACTTCGGACACAGGAAGCCGCTTTTATAATCGGGTTATCAGTCTGACCGGTTAATTTCCGGCAGGCTTCCAGTGCGTTGTCCAATGCATTGCTTAAAATAATACACAGATCAGCAGGATTAATCAGATCAGAGGCGGGGAAGATGAGATCCGTTTCCAGGCGGATCTCCCAGGTGCGCGCAAGAGCAAGCTTTTCCCGTATGACTGCATCTGCATAAGCATTTCCCGAAGAATACTCCGGATAAAAAGAATTAACGGTTCCGGTTATACAGTCCAGATACTTTACAGCCTCCTGATTTTTATTCATTGAGAGGAGATTTTTAAGACACAGCATATGGTTTTTAAAGTCATGGCGGAACCCTGCCAGTTGCTTTTCTTCTCCCTGCCATGCTGCAATCCGCTTTTCCAGTATTCCGTTTTTCTCATTTGCAAGCAGCAGACTCAGCTTCCGGTCCGCATAGTAGGAGGAGAAAGTAATGAGAGAAACACCGCCTGCCGCCACTGCAGTAGCCATTATATTTGAAATCAGAGTGTTGTTGTGCTGAAACTGGCTACAGCCATAGTAAATGACGGTCTGCCTGGTGAAGAAACATAAAATCAGGAGGAACAAATTCTCAGCCATCGTAATCTCACCATGAAGATTGGAGTATTTCCTTCCAACCCATTCCAATATAGAGGAGTATAGAAGTATGGTTAAGATATCGCAAAGTCTGTAAGCAAGATCATAGAAAACAGGTCTTTCGATCAAATTTTTGCTGATATATTGAATCAGAGGCAGAAAAACAAAATTGCAGGTATATCCCAGTCCGTCAGTGAAAATAGCAATCATCACCTTTTTTCCGGCACTGGACTGGAATAAAACCCAGATCATCAACAGTGAAGTAAGGAAATAAAACAATTCCTGTGGAAAAATGCGGTAAAGTCCTAAATTAATGTTGATAAAATTGGAGGCTCCAGAAAAGACGGCAACACCAATAAGCGTAAAAAACTTGTGATACCTGCATCTCAGCATTTTGCTAAAGAAACGATAGTTTATATAAGTGGTAAAAAAGAGAAGAATTATAACAAGCCCTCCTTTTTCATATGTCTCAGGAAGGCGCTGGAAAAATCCTGGTATTTTCGTTTGCTGATTGGAATTGATTCTCCGTTTGCAAGATGAAGATCCATTCTGTCAAATCGGACAACATAGTCCATGTTAACAATATAACTTCTGTGGCACCGGTAAAACCGGGCAGGCAGATCCGTTTCAATGGCCTCCAGTTTTCCTGAATATTCTATTATGCCATTTTTATTATGAAGTGTCACTGTTTTATTATTTACTTCAATATATAAGAGATCAAAACAGGTTACGCATAAGGTTGTCTGTCCGGATTTCACTATAATGGGGGGTTCTTTCAACGGATTAAGCTGTCTGATTACATGATCCAGCACTGCATAGAGCTTTTGTTCGCTTACCGGCTTAATGAGATAATGTGACGCTTCCACATCAAAGGACTGAAATACATATTGTTTATAGGCGGTCAGAAAAACAATTTTTGTCCGCGTATTGATCTCCCTGATTTTACGGGCAGTTTCCAGACCGGACTCTTTTCCCATTTTTATATCCAGAAAAATGATATCAGGAGCTATGCCGGAACAAAGAAGGTTTGCACCATCTGTAAAAAGGAAAAGCCGGAAGGATATTTTCCTGGTACGAAAATATCCTTCCAGATCATTTGCAAATTCATGCATAAACTCCGCCTGGTCATCACAAAGAAATACGTTCATTTCATTCACTTCCTATGTAAAAATTAAAGAAGAAATATATTGTTCTTCCTGCATTCTGTCCGCATTTCGGCGGGCCAGATACTGGCCTGAACTTCACCGACGTGTGCGCGGTCTAATAAAAGCATGCAGAGGCGGGACTGTCCGATTCCACCGCCAATGGTATATGGAAGTTCCCCGTTTAATAGCATTTTGTGGTAGGGAAGTCCCTTGCGGTCTTCGCATCCGGCTTTCTTTAACTGTTCCGTCAGGGCTGTTTCATCTACGCGGATTCCCATGCTTGAGATCTCCAGTGCACAGTTTAAATGCTCAAACCAGAAAAGAATGTCTCCATTCAGCTGCCAGTCATCGTAATCCGGTGCTCTGCCGTCATGAGGTTTTCCACTGCCTAATTTATCCCCGATTTTCATAAGAAAGACACATCCGTGCTCTTTTGTTATGTTGTTTTCACGCTCCTTGGGCGTCAGATCTGGATAGAGGTCCTCCAGTTCCTGGGAGGTAATGAAAGTGATATCATCAGGAAGCTGCTTGACTGCCTGGGGATACTTATACCAGACTTCATGCTCCATGTGCTTGATGATCTTAAAAATAATTTTCACGGTTTCTTTTAATGTATCTTCGTTTCTTTCTTCCTTTGTAATTACCTTTTCCCAATCCCACTGGTCCACATAACAGGAGTGAAGATTATCCAGATCCTCATCTCTGCGGATGGCATTCATATTGGTATAAAGTCCTTCTCCCGGCTGAAAACCATATTCGTGAAGTGCCATGCGTTTCCATTTGGCCAGGGAGTGTACCACTTCCATGGTTTCTCCGGGGATCCCTGAAAGATCAAACTGAACCGGACGTTCCACTCCGTTTAAATTATCGTTTAATCCGCTGCTGCGTTCCACAAATAAGGGTGCGGATATCCGCTCCAGGTTCATTTCCCTGCCAAGCTCTTTTTGAAAAGTATCCCTTATGTATTTAATTGCTTCCTGAGTCTCCCTGACAGAGAGCCTGGGATCATAGTTTTGCGGTATAATCAGTTCCATGTTTTTCTCCTCTTTCAACACATACTGCTATTATGGTATCATTGATATGAAAAACTTACAACTGCTAATTACAAAGGACAGGGAAAGCCCAGTTTGCAAGGGGTAAAAGCATTGCATGAGCTTGTACGCTGTGATATGATAAATGGAAGTGAAAAGAAAAGAGCAGAAAGATATGAATACGAAACGAATTATATTAAAAGACAAAGAGCATCCGGATTTAGAGCAGCTTAGGGAACCGGCGAAAATACTGCGGGAGGGCGGTCTTGTGGCCTTTCCTACGGAAACTGTTTACGGCCTTGGGGCTAATGCTTTAAACGAAGAGGCTGCAAAAAAGATTTATGAGGCAAAGGGAAGACCATCGGACAACCCTCTCATTGCTCATATTGCAGATTTTAACGATCTGCTTCCTCTGGTAACTGAGGTTCCGGAAGCGGGGAGAAAACTCATGGAAGCATTCTGGCCGGGTCCCCTGACCTTAATTTTCCCCAAAAGCGGTCTGGTTCCCTATGGAACCACCGGCGGACTTGATACTGTAGCAGTCCGAATGCCTGCAGATCCCGCAGCAAGCGCTCTGATCCGGCTGGCAGGAGTTCCCATAGCAGCTCCCAGCGCCAATACCTCCGGCCGTCCAAGCCCTACGACTGCAGATCATGTATGGCAGGATATGAACGGAAAGATCCAGATGATTGTGGATGGCGGTGCTGTGGGAATCGGTGTGGAATCCACAATTATTGATGTTTCCGGGGACGAGCCCATGATACTCAGGCCTGGTGCGGTTACTCAGGAGATGGCTTCTGCAGTTTTAGGAAAAGAGATCTTCCTTGATCCTGCAATCACTTCAGGGCCGTTAAAGGCTGATGTAAGACCGAAAGCGCCTGGAATGAAGTATAAGCATTATGCGCCCAAGGCAGATCTTACACTGTTTGAAGGCGGAGAGGAAACTGTGGCAGCCGCCATTAATAAACTGGTACAGGAAAAACTGGAAGCAGGATACCGCGTTGGTGTAATCTGTACTGATGAGACATTATATTTATATCCCCAGGGCATGATAAGGAGCATTGGCAGCCGTGTACAGGAGGAATCCATTGCCCATAATTTATATGCAGTTCTGCGGGAGTTTGATGATTTAAATGCAGACTATATATTTTCTGAAAGCTTTTCCAGAAATCATCTGGGACAGGCGATTATGAACCGGCTGACCAAGGCAGCGGGATACCACATTATTCAGGTTTGATAAGGAGGCGCAGAAACGATGACTGGAAAAAGAGAAGATTATATTACCTGGGATGAATATTTTATGGGGGTTGCAGTATTATCAGGGAAACGTTCCAAGGATCCCAGCACCCAGGTAGGAGCCTGTATCGTCAGCCAGGATAATAAGATTTTATCCATGGGTTATAACGGATTTCCGCTGGGATGTTCTGATGATGAGTTTCCCTGGGGCAGAGAAAATGAGGCAGAGGATCCCTATAATGCCAAATATTTCTATTCCACTCACAGTGAATTAAATGCTATTCTTAATTACAGGGGAGGAAGCCTGGAAGGTTCTAAACTCTATGTAACACTTTTTCCCTGTAATGAGTGTGCAAAAGCAATCATTCAGTCTGGAATTAAAACAATTGTTTATGGTTCGGACAAATATGCGGGAACACCCGCAGTAAATGCCTCCAAGCGCATGCTCAATGCGGCAGGAGTCCGCTATTATCAATATCAGCCATCCGGCAGAAAAATAGAGATTGAGGTTTAATATGAAGTTCTTACTGGCGGCGCTGAATGCCAAATATATTCACTCCAATCCGGGCGTTTACAGTTTAAAGGCTTATTCGCAGGCGTGGATCAGAGAACCGGAGCTTCGTGACGGAAGGTTTCAGATAGAAATCGGGGAATATACCATTAATAATCAGATGGATGAAATACTGAGCGATATTTATAGAAGAAAACCGGATGCAGTGGGATTCTCCTGTTACATCTGGAATATTTCCTATATTTTAGAACTGGTACGGGACCTTCCGAAAGTTCTCCCTGATGTGGAGATCTGGCTGGGAGGTCCTGAGGTTTCTTACGATGCAGCCCGGATTTTAGAAGAAGAACCTGATGTTTTCGGCATTATGATGGGAGAAGGGGAAGAAACCTTTAAAAAGGTGGTTTGCTGCTATCTGGATCAGCAGAGAAAAACTACGGGGTGGAATAAATCAGCCTTTCAGGAGATAGATGGAACCGCTGTCAGAGATAAAGATGGAAGAACGGTTATAAATCCTTTAAAATCAGCAGTTGATCTAAACAAGATTCCATTTCTGTATGAGGACATGACTGGTTTTGAAAACCGTATCGTTTATTATGAAAGCAGCCGTGGCTGCCCGTTTTCCTGCAGCTATTGCCTGTCTTCTGTTGATAAATCTGTCCGGTTCCGTGATACGGATCTGGTATTAAAGGAGCTGGGATTTTTTCTTCAAAAAAGGGTTCCTCAGGTAAAATTTGTAGACAGAACCTTTAACTGCAGCAGAGACCACTCATTTCGTATCTGGGAATATTTAATCCAGAATGACAATGGGGTAACTAATTTCCATTTTGAAATTTCCGCGGATTTACTGAACCAGGAGGAATTACAGCTGATGTCCCGTATGAGACCAGGGTTAATTCAGCTGGAGATCGGGGTTCAGAGTACCAATGAAACCACCATTAAGGAAATTCGCCGGAGTATGGATCTTTCTGTTTTAAGGAAGAATGTTGAAATCATAAACAGTTATGGAACCATTCACCAGCACCTGGATCTGATCGCGGGACTTCCCTTTGAAAATTACGAAAGCTTTCGGCGCTCCTTTAACCAGGTCTATGATATGAAGCCGGAACAGCTTCAGCTGGGATTTTTAAAGGTATTAAAGGGTTCCCATATGTCACAGAAGGCAGAAGACTATGAGATCCGTTATAAGGAAAAGCCGACCTATGAAGTCTTATCCACCAGATGGCTTGACTATGGAGAAGTTCTTAAATTAAAGGGACTGGAAGAGATGCTTGAGGTTTATGGCAACAGCGGACAGTTTCAAACGACGATGGAAGAACTTTGCAGGGAATTTCATACTCCCTTTGATATGTTTGAGGCACTGGCTGAATATTATGATAAACAGGAATTGTCAAAGCTAAGTCACAGCCGAATGGCGAGGTACGAGATATTAGATATGTTTATCGGCCTTCGGGTTCCCGAAAAGCGGCCTTATTACAGAGATCTTCTGGTATATGACTTATATCTGAGGGAGAACTTAAAAAGCCGTCCTGATTTTTCTGCTGACCAGGAGCCTTATAAAGACCAGATAAAGGCATTTTTTGCTGATGAGGCGGTCAGGTATTGTTACTTAAAGGAAGGTTATGAGGGATTTGAAGCCAGACAGTTGATAAAGATGGCTCATATTGAGGTATTTCATAATGGAAGAGCAGTTCTTTTCGATTATAAGAGGAGAGATGCACTTTCCCATAATGCAGCAGTCCATGAGCTTGGCATATGGAGGAAATGATGGCTAAAAAAGAGACAAAAGCGGAGAAAAGAGCCAGGGTAAACAGAGTTTTAGAGGCTCTTGACCAGGAATACGGAACGGAATATATTTGCTATTTAAACCATGAGACACCATGGCAGCTGCTGATTGCAGTTATTTTAAGTGCCCAGTGCACCGATGCCAGAGTCAATATGGTGACTGCAGATTTATTTCAAAAGTATGACTCGCCGGAGAAATTTGCAAAGGCTGATTTAAAGGAGCTGGAGCAGGATATCCATTCCCTGGGATTTTATCATATGAAGGCCAAAAATATTATTTCCTGCTGTACGGATTTGATGGAAAAGTACGGCGGTGAAGTTCCAAAGACCATGGAAGAACTGACAAGTCTGGCGGGAGTTGGGAGAAAAACGGCTAATGTTATTCTGGGAAATATCTATTTTGAACCGAGTATTGTGGTTGACACCCATGTAAAGCGGATATCGAAAAAACTGGGATTTGCCAAATCGGAAGATCCGGAAAAAATCGAGTATGAACTGATGGAGATACTGCCAAGAGATCACTGGATCCTGTGGAACATTCAGATTATCACGCTGGGGAGATCCATCTGCATTGCAAGAAATCCCAAATGCAGAGACTGCTTTTTAAAGGAGCTGTGTCCCGGCGCTGTGACGGGGGAAAAAGAGGAGAGGAAGAACAGGACGTGATATCATCGTATGTTGCTGTGGATTTAGAAACTACCGGTCTTGACCCTAAGCGGGATAAAATTATTGAAATCGGAGCAGTGCGTGTGACCAAAGGCGAGGCAGGAGATACGTTTGAGTGCTTTGTAAATCCGTACCGGAGTCTGGAGGAACGTGTAATTTCCCTGACTGGAATTACTGACAGTCAGCTGAATCAGGCAGAGGGGATTGAAACAGTAATCGGCCGGTTCCTTGATTTCGCAGGAAATCTGCCCATTCTGGGACATCATGTTATCTTTGATTACAGTTTTTTAAAACGCGCAGCTGTAAACAGTGGATCAGGCTATGAACGGCAGGGAATTGATACGTTAAAGCTTGCAAGAAAATTTATGCCGGAAGACACTCCCAAAAGCCTTTCTGCAGCCTGCCGGTATTTCGGTATAGAAATAAAACAGAGTCACCGTGCTTTATGCGATGCTTTCGCAGCTCATGAGCTGTATCAGGCAATGAAAAGGGAGTTCGGCCAGGCAAAATCCGAAGCGTTTGACTCAGACGTGCTGATTTATAAGGTAAAAAAGGAACAGCCGGCATCAAACAGACAAAAAGAACACTTGCAGGATTTATTAAAATATCATAAAATAGCTTTATCTGTGCAATTGGATCATTTATCCAGAAATGAAATATCCAGAATCACGGATAAAATCATTGCACAATATGGAAGAATATAAGAGAGGTGATACAAAATGATTAATTTTAATAATAAGAACAATAAGAAGTTAATGTCAGTAGTTTTAATCGTAGTCGTAGCTTTACTGATCGTAGCAATGGTACTACCCATGATGTTCAGTTTTATGTAATCGTTTTTACTTGGAAGACCGCCAAGCGGAAACAATAGAGTAAGAGGAATGAATATGAAAAAGAAGACTTTGTCCATATGCCTGGCAGCCTCCTTGCTGGCACTGGGAATCGGTTTTTTCTCACCAGCATACGTTATGGCTGATACGCTTCCGGACGGTATCTATGTCGGAGATTATAATCTGGGCGGTTTGACAGAGGAAGAAGCCGGGCAGAAAGTTCAGGGCCTGGTTAATGAGATGGAAAATCAGAAAATCACACTGGTTGTGGACGGACAGCCGGTGGAGACGACAGCTAAGGATCTGGGGTTTCATTGGAGCAACCCGGAAGCGGTTGCCCAGGCAGCGTCCTCCTGGCAGGGAGGGAATTTATTAAAGCGATATTTAAATAAAAAGGATATTGAACACAATCCTGTGATCATTCCTTTGGAGACCGCTCTGGATGACGGCAGATTGGCGTCATTTGTAGCAGAAAAATGTGCTCCAGCGGTTACGGAACCAAAGAATGCCACCATTATCCGCCAGAATGGAGCATTTACAGTCACACCTTCTGTTATTGGAAAAACAGTGGATGTGGAAGCCACAAAGCAGGCGCTGAATGCGGCATTTGCAAATGGTTTGAAAGATCCTGTTACGGTAAATGCGGTTATTGCTGAAGTAAAACCGGCTATTACAACGGAAGATTTATCCACGATTCAGGATGTGCTGGGAACTTTCTCTACCAATTTTTCATCCAGCGGCGCATCCAGATCAAAAAACCTGAAGGTGGGTTCAGGCAAGATCAACGGCCATGTGCTGATGCCTGGAGAGACTTTATCCGGTTATGACTGCATGCATCCCTTTACAGTAGGCAATGGTTACGCCACTGCTGCTGCATATGAAAACGGGCAGGTGGTTGACAGTGTAGGAGGCGGGGTGTGCCAGATCGCAACTACGATTTATAATGCCGCACTCAGGGCAGAATTAGACATCAGCCAGAGACAGAATCATTCCATGGTGGTAAGCTATGTGAGACCGTCGGAGGATGCTGCAATTGCCGGAACTTATAAAGACATTAAGTTAACCAACAATTACAGCACACCGATTTATGTAGAGGGTTATACATCGGGAAAGACTCTTACCTTTACCATATACGGTAAAGAGACCAGACCCGCAAACCGAACCTTTGAATTTGTTTCAGAAACACTCAGTGTAACAGATCCGGGGGCACCAAAAGAGGTAGTGGATCCCGCTATGCCGCCTGGAACCAGAAAACAGGTTCAGTCAGCTCATAAGGGCATTAAATCACGACTCTGGAAGATTGTCTATGTAGACGGTGCAGAACAGAGCAGAGAGATTCTTCACACAGATACCTATAATCCTTCCAAAGCAATCATAAAGGTAGGTCCGGCAGCACCGGCAGTGGCAGAGCCCATACCGGTTCAGCCGTCTGAAATCCCTCAGGTTGTTACCCAGCCATCTCAGGAGACGGCACAGGCGCCTGATTCCGGAGCAGCACCAGAACCTGAATGGGAGGATACCGGGGATAGTCCGGAAGCAGGACCGGGAGAATAAGTACAGACGATGAGACGGATTGAAAGAGAGAATACGGGAACGGTAAAGCCGGGGCAGGATCTTGTGACAGCAGGATTTGCAGGATTAGCCGGGACGGTAAAAATAGTAAGAGAAAGAGAAGGAGAACTGCATCAGTGGTTCTCCTCGCAATATATTGACCGGATTTTAAATGGGGAATTTTTATTACCGGTGAAAGAACCGGAGTTTTTTAAGAATCTGGGAGCAACTGAATGGGAACCGGCACTTGAGGGTGGAATATTAAAGGCTCTCTGGGATTTATCCGGCGCATATATGACGGGCATTCGTTTTGACCTCCATAAAATCCCTGTAAGGCAGGAAACGATAGAGGTTTGTGAGAGGTATGACTTAAACCCATACCGGCTTTTCTCTGATGGCTGCTTTGTATTGGCAGCAGACAACGGTGGAGATATAGTATCTGCCTTAAAAGAGCATGGGCTGGAAGCTGCGGTCATCGGGAAAGTGACAGGCGGCATCAAACGGATTATTGTCCATGAAGACGGGATCGGTTATCTGGACCGCCCTTCAGAGGACGAACTTTATAAGGTGTTATCCAAAAAAAGGTAAATCGGAGGTAGGATATGAGAGAAAAGATACTGGCAATTATTGAAAAAAACAGCAGAATTGATTTAAAGGATCTGGCGGTTCTTCTTGGAGAAAGTGAGGCAGCCATTGCCAATGAGATTGCCGATATGGAAAAGGAACATATCATCTGCGGATATCATACCCTGATTAACTGGGATAATACCAGCGATGAAAAGGTCGTAGCCTTAATTGAAGTAAAGGTTACACCACAAAGGGGCATGGGTTTTGACAAGATTGCAGAACGCATTTATCAGTACAGCGAGGTTAATGCAGTTTATTTAATGTCAGGAGCCTTTGATTTCACCGTATTTATTGAAGGAAAGACGATGAGAGCAGTAGCACAGTTTGTATCTGAGAAACTTTCTCCCATGGAATCCGTACTGAGCACAGCCACCCATTTTGTGTTGAAGAAGTATAAAGATCACGGGACGGTTCTTGCGGAAGAAACACCGGATGAAAGGATGTTGATTACGCCGTGAGAAATCCATTATCAGACCGAATAACAGAGATTCCCTCTTCGGGAATCCGTAAATTTTTTGATATTGTAAGTGAGATGAAGGATGCCATTTCCCTTGGTGTGGGAGAACCTGATTTTGATACGCCATGGCATATCAGGGAAGAGGGTATTTATTCGCTGGAAAAGGGACGGACGTTTTATACCTCCAATGCTGGTTTAAAAGAACTAAAGACGGAAATCTGCAGCTATTTAAGCCGCCGCTTTGAAGTTACATATGATCCTGATCATGAGGTGATGGTAACGGTAGGCGGAAGCGAAGCGATTGATATTGCACTCCGTGCCATGTTGAATCCTGGAGATGAAGTACTGATTCCGCAGCCCAGCTATGTTTCCTATGTGCCCTGTACCATTCTGGCCAACGGTGTCCCTGTCATCATTGATCTGGAAGCAAAGGATCAGTTTAAACTGACAAAGGAAAAGCTTCTTGAGAAGATCACTCCAAAGACAAAGGTTCTCATTCTCCCGTTTCCAAACAATCCGACGGGGGCTGTTATGAATGCCAGTGAGCTGAAGGAGATTGCAGATATTGTTCTTGAAAAGGATTTATTCGTTATTTCTGACGAGATTTATGCAGAGCTTACCTATGGCGGCGATCACTCCACAATAGCCGCTTTTCCGGGAATGAGGGACAGGACTGTTTTAATTAACGGATTCTCCAAATCCTACGCAATGACCGGGTGGAGGCTTGGCTATGCCGCTGCCCCCAGACTGATTCTGGAGCAGATGTTAAAGATCCATCAGTTTGCCATTATGTGCGCGCCTACGACCAGTCAGTATGCAGCAGTTGCTGCGCTGCGGGATGGGGATAAGGATGTGGCAGTCATGCGGGAATCCTATGACCAGAGAAGACGTTATTTAATGCATGCATTTCAGGAAATGGGGCTTGAGTGCTTTGAGCCTAACGGTGCCTTTTATATGTTTCCAAGTATCAAACGGTTTGGCATGACCTCTGATGAATTCGCCACCCAGCTTCTGATGGAAGAAAAAGTGGCGGTTGTTCCAGGTACTGCATTCGGAGACTGCGGAGAGGGTTATCTGCGTATTTCTTATGCGTATTCCTTAAAAAGCTTAAAGGAAGCTTTAAGCCGTATGGACCGCTTTATCAAGAAACTGGATGGAAAGGCGTAATTATCATGAATATTGTACTATTGGAACCGGAGATGCCGGCAAATACAGGAAATATCGGCAGAACCTGCGTTGCTACGGATACCAGGCTTCACCTGATTCAGCCTTTGGGCTTTAAGCTGAATGATAAGCTGATAAAACGGGCGGGGCTTGATTACTGGGATAAATTAGATGTTACCGTATACAGTGATTATCAGGATTTTTTGGACCGGAATCCAGGAGCAAAAATCTATATGGCAACTACAAAAGGGCATCATGTTTACTCTGATGTAAAGTATGAGCCGGACTGCTTTCTCATGTTTGGAAAGGAAAGCGCCGGAATACCCGAAGAAATACTTGTAGAAAATGAGGACCGCTGTGTGAGAATTCCCATGTGGGGTGATATACGTTCCCTCAATTTATCCAATTCTGTTTCTATTGTTCTTTATGAAGCATTAAGGCAGAACGGATTTGAACGTATGACTATGCAGGGAGAACTTCACCATCTGCATTGGAAAGAATAATATGAAAAAATACGCCCTGACCTGTTTTTTATATCATGGTTAAGGCGTATTTTTATAAAAATTGTATTTAATTGACCAGCAGGGAAGCAGGAGTCTGGCTATCTTCTGCCTGATTTTCCAGTTTCACATCATTGATCTCATCTAATGAAACAGGACGGAATGCATCTGCCTTTTTAATAACCTTCACCCAGAAGAACGCAAAAAGTAAAGTAATAATAAGCAGTGCAAAGTAAATTTTATAAATAAATATTCTGGCATCGCCTTCTGCAATATTCCAGATCATGTAAACATCTCCTATAATACAGATAATCTGGGGAATGCCCCATAAAGTAAAACTTTTATCCCTGCCAGGAGCATTGGGATACCGTCTGCGCAGCATCAGGACGGTAAGGTTCACCAGGATGTAGGAAGTGAGCCAAAAACAGGAGGCTGCAAGCAGGAAGTTGGTTAAACCGGATGAGTTTGCAATGCCGCTTACGAGAATGAAAGAGATAACGCCTGTCATAAGGAAAAGGCCTGGTGTTGGAGTTCCTCTTTTATTTTTTTTACTAAAATTAGATGGCATTAAACCGGCATCTGCCATACCGCATAAAATCCTGGTTACGCTGCCCAGTACCGTGTTGATGGTGCTGATTCCGGCCAGTATGGTGATAAGCCCCATCCAGTAGCTGCCCGCTTTACCCATAACCCGCTGTGCAAAGAGAATGTGAGGCATGCTGCTGTTACGAAGCTCCTCCAGTGAAACGTAGTTTCTCATGCCGGTGCTTAATAAGCTCTGAACAAGAAACAGGAGACATACACCAAGGATCATGGCCAGAGGAACATCCCGCCTGGGATTTTTTAAGTCTTTTGAAACCGGGATGACAAATTCAATTCCGATAAACATCCAGAATGCCAAAGCGGTGAGGGAGAGGATTCCTGAAAATCCCGTCACAACAGGGGGTGTCTGGGCGCCTGGAGCAAGAGGTGTTCCGATTCCTAATTTTAAAGTACTGATAACTCCAAGAAGAATCAGAGAACCGATCAGCGCTATTACCGTTAAATTCTGTATTTTAGCAAAGATATCCACGCCCAGATAGTTGACAACTGTTAAGAACGCAAGAAGGGACAGGCTGATTACCAGTACAGGAACTCCTTTTAAAAAGGTTTCCTGAATTACCAGTCCGCACATGGCCAGTTCTACGGACCCGGCCAGCATGTTGGTAATTACATAGGCAGAAAGATTGGAGACAATGGAAGGGACAGGACCCAGTCCAGCAAGTGTATACTGCCCCAGGCCTCCTTCGGCTTCCGGCATCAAATCGTGAAGCTCACGAAAGGAAAGTGCTAGAAGAATATTTAAAATTACGACAATGAACATAGCGATGATAAAGCCTTTTCCGGCAAGACCGGTACCAAGTCCCAAAGACAACAGACAGCTGGTTGCCACGATTAATCCAACACATACGGAAACTGCACTTCCTAGTCCCATTTTTTTACTGATCATATTGCTCCTCCTTTTATGTAGTCGATGAAGTGAAAAAACAAAGACATCTTAAAAAAGACGTCTTTGCCATAGTGTCAAATCTTTGTTTGAAACCGGTCGTACCGGAAATCTTTGATACTTAAAACCGGCTCTTCTCCTGTAGCCATCTGGGATAAAATGGTTCCAACCGTTGGAGAAATTCCGAAGCCATGGCCGGTAAATGCACAGGCGATAATCAGTCCGGGAACTTCCTCCACATGGCTGATAACAGGAACGTGATCGGCGCAGACATCGATGAATCCTGCCCACGTCCTTACGATCTTTACACCGGAGAGACAGGGAAAATATTTCATGATCCCCCGGCAGATGCAGGAGGCAGTCTGGCTGTTGGTTACAGGAGTCCCGTTATTCTTATTAAAATCCTCAAAACCGGAGGAACCGCCAAAGACAAAGGAACCGTGGGTGCTCTGGTGCCCATAAAAATCAGCCATTGCGGTGCCCAGCATCTGATAGAACATGGGGGGCTGGGCTTCTGTTACCAGAACCTCCAAGAGTGCCTGGGTCATGGGAATATCCACTCCTACCGTAGCCGCAATTTTCCGGCTTTCGTATCCGGCTGCCAGTATGATGGTCTCTCCTTCATATACTCCTCTGTCTGTAAGGACCTGCCTTGCTTTCCCCCTGTATTTTTTTATCTCAGTAACCTCTTCTCCGGTAATAAAATGCACTCCCAGCTGTCTTGCTTTTCTGTAATAAGCCAGGGTTGCAAGCATAGGGTTTGCGTGACCATCTGTAGGACACCAGCTTGCGCCCGTTACCTGGTCGGAAAGATATGGACAGATATCCTTTGCTTCTTTCCCGTCAATCATGGTGACTCCCAGACCCTGGGCACTCGCCCGCTCCGTAAGACCTTTTAATATTTTTAGATGATCCTCAGTTTTTCCAAGGCGTAAGTTACCTTTCTGATAATACTCCACATCCATTCCAAGCTCTTCAGAAAGGTGAGGCCAAAGGCTGGAAGCTCCGTACATTGCCAGAGGAAGTTCCCGCTTGTCCCGGCCTGACTGTCGGACGCCGCCGCCGTTTCTGGAAGAACCTCCGCCACCTATGTGGTCACTTTTCTCCAGGACAATGACAGAACAGCCCTTCTTTGCAAGATAATAAGCAGTTGCATTTCCGATTATTCCGCTGCCTATGATAATCACATCAGCACAGTTTCCCATTCCATCATACCTCCTTTCTGTCATTGCCTAAAATCTTCATTTCTATGGGGCGCATGGGAGCACGGGCTACGGCTGGTTCTATGTCACCCGGAGTAAGCCCCAGTTCCTTTGCCACAATGGATTTTACCAGTCTGGAGCAGGTCTGCCCCTGGCAAAGTCCCATTCCAGCCCTCAAGTACCTCCGTATTTCTGTCAGAGTAAACATTCCTTCGTGTACAGCTTTTCTGATTTCTCCCTTTGTCACTTCCTCACAGCGGCAAATAATCATATCATCATCCGGCTGGGGAATGAATGGTCCGGTCTCCGTAAAACGGTCGTTTCGCTTATTCACGGGAACACCCCCCGCTTTTATAAAATCTTGCTTTTATTGCCATATCAACAGGAACCTTCATAGTCAGTAAACTGGTATGATCAAAGGCCTTTAAAGTTTTCACTTCTATAATCTCCGCCTGACATACCTCTTTTCCGCTTCGGTCAAGAGCGGTTCCTGTATCTCCTTTCACCGGAAGCGGAAGGAATTCGTAGGGAAGAGTAATGGAAGCGTACCCGGGTTCGTATTCCTCGTTTAGGAGAAAGATTGCCTGCCCGGAGCAGGAAGCAACGCACATTCCGCAGCCGCTGCATGTATTTTCTTCATCAATGACCGGGAGAGATGTTATGGTTTCCCCGATTTTAATGCATTTTCTGGGACATGCGTCCTGACAGGGATTGCAGGGAATGTTCTGGGTACATTCCATCACTGGGTGTATACCTTTTCCTTTTGCAATTCCAGGAAAACGGTCCAATTCATCCTCATCTAAATATCCTTTTGTTAAAAGGCTTTCTGAAACCGGGATCCCTTCGTCTGTCAGGGTGATTTTCTTTCCCCGGTTCTCCGGTGCGAACATGCCTTTTCTTAAACGGTCCAATGCCAGTTCTAATTCAGCCGTTGTTTCTTCTGCGGCATCTTCTGAAAGAAAACCCAGATACTCCGCTGCTTTAGCTCCTGCAATTCGCCCCTCTATCATGGCTGAACTGGCCTCTTCAATACCTGAGACGTCGCCTGCCGCATAAATTCCGGGTATGCTGGTGGCACCGTTTTTATCAATGACAGGGACATATCCCAGAGAAGTGTCCTGCATCTTGCAGCCCGCCATATGAAGAAGCTGTGACATGGGAGATAAACCCACTGCGAGACAGATGGTGTCAACATCAAAATGCTTTTCTGTGCCTGGGATCAGCTGAAAGGAAGAATCCACCTCTCCGATTACAACTCCCCTGACTCGATCCCCGCCCTCCGCCTTAATTATGGTATGGGAGAGGAAAAAAGGAACACCGCATCTGGCGACTTTGGCTGCATGCACACCATATCCTCCTATTTTCGGAGCGGCATCCACAAGCGCGGCAACCTGACAGCCAGCCTGAAGCAGCTGGAAGCTGACCACCAGCCCTACATTTCCGGTTCCAAGCATCAAAACCCGGTTCCCCGGCTTTATGTGATGTAAATTCATCATGGTCTGGGAAGCACCGGCTCCGATGACACCCGGAAGCGTCCAGCCTTCAAATGGAACCATATTTTCTGTGGCTCCTGTAGCGGCAATCACGGCATCCCCTTTATAGTGGCAGATCTCTTCTCCGATTTTAACGGTTATTTCCTTATCCTGATAAAGCCCGGTTACAATTGCGTCTAATACAACCGTTACGTTCAATTCTTCTGCTTCTTTTAATAATTCTTCTCCGATACGAAAGCCCCGGATCTTTGCCTTATGTTCTTTTGAACCGAAGAATTTATGAATCTGTTTAAAGAGCTGTCCGCCAGGTTTGGAATTTTCATCGAAAACAATCACGGAGAGCCCGTTTTTAGCGGCGCTGATGGCGGCAGATAATCCCGCAGGTCCGGCTCCTATAATAATCAAGTCATATCGATTCATATTTATTCCTCCTGTGCCGATACCCCGTACTGGGTTTGTATAACCATACCTTCTTTTAAAGGAGTGATGCAGGTTCTGACATTGGGAATTCCGTCCACAACCATAACGCAGTCCGTACAGCGGCCGATTGCGCAGAAAACCCCTCTTGGCCTGTGGTATTTTTTTGTATACCGGTGAATCATTATGCCTGCAGCTTCCAGAGCCATTGCGACCGGTTCCCCTTCATAACCAGTAAGCGGCGTACCGTCGTATGTAAATAAAATGACTTTTCGTTCTTCCGGTTTTCCCAGTATAGGGTGTTCTTCTATTCTCATTTCGTCAGCTCCTTTTCCTTAATTTTTAAGCGAGGTAGGGTTCTTTCCATAGGTTCAGCCTGGTCCCGATCCCGTTTTTAAGGGCATTTCTGTAAACAATGGTTCCCCAGGCCACATCCTCAATAGGCATTCCGCCAACGGAATAAATCACGATTTCATTTTTCTTTCTATGAACAGGAACCTTTCCGGTGAGCATATCCCCAAGATCATCCACCTGGTCTGCTTTCATGACTCCGTCCTTTATTAAATCCATGCAGTGTACTGCAGGTATGGGAACAGAATTGTAGGAAGGATAGGGCAGTTCTTCCGCCCAGGCTTCATATAGCTGAATGTTGTCCGCCACATTTCTTGCCCGGTTTAAGATAAAGTCATCGTCAAATCTGGCAGCTGCAGGACAGCAGAGGATGGCACCTGGTTTGATCCATTCTTCTTTGATGTAAGGATACAGGGAAGGATCTCCGGTTGGACTTGAAGTGGCAATACTTACAATATCTGCATCCCGGACTGCTTCTTCATCCGTATCCACTACAATCACCTCTTTGATCTGGGGATATTTTTCCCGGACATACTGGATGAAGCCATCCACTGATTTCTGGCTTCTTCCCTTGATTTTCACCGTTTCAATCTGATCTCTGACAGCCATTGCGGCATCAAAAGCAGTTTTGCTCATGACGCCTGGCCCGATGATGCCTACAACTTTGGAATCTTCTCTTGAAAAATATTTGATTCCAACCCCAGGTACTGCTCCTGTCCGGAAAGCACTTAAAATATTGGCAGACATATAGGCGAGCGGTGCTCCCGTATCTTTATCATTAAGCGTCAGCATGAGTATGGATCTGGGAAGTCCCTTTTTTCGGTTCTCCGTATTGGAGCCGTACCATTTCATACCTGCCATATCAAACTTGCCGCCAAGGTAGGCAGGCATCGCCATAAACCGTCTGTCGGGTCCGTCTGTCGGCATATTTGGAAAAGGGGATGCCTCCGGAAATGTCATCATAATGCCATGTGAATTGGCATTGGAACCGCCCATTCTAAAATCGCCTGCTTTCAGCAGCCGGAACATTTCTTCCATGGCCTCTACACAGCCTTTCATATCGGTAACCCCAGCTTTCACCATGTCTTCTTCATTTAGATAAATAAAATCAACCTCAGGATATGCCATATGTTTTTCCTCTTCTTTCTTAAGCTTTATCAGTTATAAACGCTTCCAGCTCAATCTCAACCATTTGAGCCGGGCGGTTGAGTTTGGGTGTTTGGATTATGGTAAATAAAGGACGGACTTGTTTGAAATAACGGGAGTAAGCTTCTCCCACTTCCTTTGCGTAACCCATATCAGTTACATAAGCCTTAATTTTTATAACATCACCGGCGTTTGCTTCTGCTTCTTTTAATAAGTTGATAAATTTTCTGAAGATATAATCTGCCTGCTCCAGTGCTGTTTCTCCGTTTACGGTTCCGTCGGGCAGGATGGCGGTAGTGCCGCCGATATAAATATGTTCTCCGATTTTTACCATCCTGGAGTAACCCACCAGCTCCTCTAATGGAGCACCGGAGGAAAAGTTCATACGTTTCACTCATGTACCTCCTTTCATTAAAAAAGGCCTTATGATATGGAATCATAAGACCTCGCTGTCTTTTTTTGTCATTCTAACTGTTTTCGGTATATGGGTATTGTAAAAATCGGAAGTCGAAAGGAAAGAACTGACAGGTTGTAAATGAGAATATTTCTTGACCTTGAAAAGAGAAGATGATAAAATGCTTCAAAAGACACAAAGGCGTTCTGAACCCTTTGTGTCTTTTCCCCTATAAATCAGGATAAAACAGAAAGGAGCAGGCAAAATGATTAATGACTGGAGAAAAGAAGAGGCTGTAACACTTAGTCCCAGACAGCCCGAGTTTGTGCTGGCAACGACTGACTATTCGAAGAAATGTATTATGAAATATAACCTTTCCCATTTCTATCAGTTTACCGCTGAATCAGACCATATGGGAGTGATTCCAGATGCCTGTATTGATATGCTGTTCTGGGAAAAAAATGGGGTAATGAAAGCCAAGGCAGCTGGTACCTTCTTAGAAAAGGGTATAACGAAAACGGAATTAAACTGTCAGTATTTTGGAGTTCGATTTCTGCCGGGAGTCAGCCCTGTTACCGGTAATGTGAAGCTTAGTGAGCTGGTAAATAACGAGATCAGCCTGGGGGATATTATAACCAGTGCAGGAGAGAGAGAGGCTTTACTGGAGCGTATGTACGAGGCCGGGTCCTTTCATAAAAAAACTGAAGTATTTCTTGACTTTTATTTGAAGTATTTTTTTAACCATCCGGAAGATAAACATAGTTTAAAGTACGTAATTCACCAGAGGATCCTGAATTCAGACGGAAATCTGAAACTCTCGGAATTAAGCAGCTATACAGGCTATTCGGAGCGATACTTAAATCAGAAAATTCATGAGGATTTTGGCATGAACCCCAAAAACCTGATCCGGTTTATCCGATTTCAGAAATCAGTCAGCAGGCTGGTAGAAACCATTCACTGTGCAAATGGCGCGGATACGGCGCTGATATCAGGATATTATGATCAGTCCCATTTTATAAAAGAGTTTGTGAAAATGTCGGGATTTACACCCTCTGCTTACGTCGAGACCCTTTTGGGTAATGCTTATGATAAAAAGCTTCATGTTATTTATTAAAAAGAATATCTATGATGATTAATGATTTCTGCGGCTTGTTCCTGTTTTTAAGAACAAGCCGTTTTTTTGTGATTTCATGTCCGAAACTGTCGACCATAATTTGGTAATTTCATAAAGTTGTACATACAACTTAATAAATTTACTTAAAATGTTAAAAAATGTATTGACAAAACAATGATGAAATTATATATTTGTTTTATAACTAAATTTAGTAAAAATAACTAGAAAAAAATGGATGTAAAAAAATAATATAACAATTATTACATACATCGTCTGTCACAATTCGACAAAACATGTCGAATCAAACAAAATACATATTTGCATTGTGTGCAAATTGTATATACTAAAAAAGTTATTATTAGGAGGGTATGAAATGATGAAACGAAGAGTACTTGGAGTCATGCTTAGTGCAGTGTTGGCGGCATCTGCATTATTTGGATGCAGCACTTCCCAGACAGCTGCAACCACAGAGGCGGGAACCAAAGCGGCAGAGACAACAGCGGCAGAGACAACAGCCGGTACAACTACCGCAGCCACAGAAGCGGCTAAAGCAGCCGGAAAGGGCGGAAAAGTAGGTGTGGCGATGCCAACCCAGTCTTCTGAACGCTGGATTAATGATGGTGCCAACATGAAGAAACAGCTGGAGGCTCTGGGATATGAGGTAGATCTACAGTATGCCGAGGATGATGTACAGATGCAGGTATCCCAGATTGAGAACATGATTGCTTCCGGAGTTAAGTGTCTGGTCATTGCTTCCATCGACTCCTCAGCTCTGGTCAACGTGGAAGCTCAGGCCAAGAGCGCCGGAATCCCAATCATTGCCTATGACCGCCTGCTGATGGATACAGATGCTGTTTCCTATTATGCAACGTTTGATAATAAGGGCGTAGGTACAGCCATTGGTGAGTACATCAAAGAAGCAAAGCAGTTAGATAAGGCAAAAGCAGAAGGAAAATCCTATACCATTGAATTCTTTATGGGTTCTCCTGATGATAACAACGCACTGTTCCTCTATAACGGATTAATGGAAGTATTAAAGCCATATCTGGATGACGGAACCTTAAAATGCGAATCCGGACGTACTTCATTTGAAGATACCTGTATCTTAAGATGGTCTCAGGAAACGGCTCAGCAGAACTGTGAGAACTACTTAACCGGTTTCTATGCAGACAAAAAGCTTGATATCTGTGCATCCGCATTTGACGGTTTTGCTTATGGATGCAAGGCTGCATTAGAGGGAGCAGGCTATAAAGTAGGTGTTGACTGGCCGTTAGTAACTGGTCAGGATGCAGAATTAATGGCAGTAAAAAATGTTATCTCCGGTTATCAGACCATGTCCATTTATAAAGACACAAGACTCCTGGCTGAAAAATGTGTAACGATGGTTCAGGCAGTGTTAGAAGGCGGAAAACCTGAGATTAACGATACAACCCAGTATAACAACGGTAAGGTGGTAGTTCCTTCCTATCTGTGTACACCGGTTGCAGTTGACAAGGACAATTACAAAAAGATTATTATTGATGGCGGTTATTATACAGAACAACAGCTGGCACAGTAGCAGAGACGTACATACAGGCGGCGGTGGAAAAGACTGCCGCCTGTTTTCGTGAAGGATAAAAAGAAAAGGAGTTGGAAAGATGGCCGATTATATCCTGGAGATGAATCACATCACCAAAGAATTTTATGGTGTAAAGGCGCTTGATGATGTGAATATCAAGGTGAAACGCGGGGAAATCCATGCTCTCTGCGGAGAAAACGGGGCCGGAAAGTCTACGCTTATGAACGTACTCTCCGGCGTTTATCCTTATGGAACCTATAGCGGTGATATTGTCTATCACGGAGGGGTGTGCCAGTTCCATAACATTAAACAAAGTGAGGCAAAGGGCATTGTAATCATTCATCAGGAGCTGGCATTAAGCCCATATCTGTCTGTAGCAGAAAATGTTTTCCTGGGAAATGAGCAGACAGGGAAAAAAGGTGTGATTGACTGGACCAAAACCCATAAACGGGCACAGGAAATGCTGGCGAAAGTCGGACTTGCCAATGAAAATTTAAATGTACCGGTAAACAGTCTTGGAGTTGGCAAGCAGCAGCTAATTGAGATTGCAAGAGCAATGGCAAAGCAGGTGGAACTTCTGATTTTAGATGAACCTACGGCAGCGCTTAATGATGAAGAGAGCAAGCGTCTTTTAAACATTATGCTGGAACTGAAAAAGCATGGAATAACCTGCATTATGATTTCCCATAAGCTGAATGAAATCAGTTATGTTGCGGATTCCATTACCGTTATCCGGGATGGAAAGACCATTGAGACTCTGGATAAAGGGAAAGATGAGATCAGTGAGGACCGGATCATAAAGGGAATGGTAGGACGGGAACTGACGAACCGTTATCCGGAGAGGACCAGCGAAATTAAAGATAAGATATTTGAGGTGGAGAACTGGAATGCTTATCATCCGGATGATCCTGAGCGCCATGTGATTCAGGATGTATCCTTTCATGTACGGGGCGGTGAGGTAGTGGGATTTGCCGGACTGATGGGTGCAGGAAGAACGGAACTTGCGATGAGCCTTTTCGGGAGATCCTATGGGCAGAAAATCAGGGGAACCATAAAAATTAACGGGAAGCAGGTTATTATAAAGAATGTGAGAGATGCCATTAATAACAAGCTGGCATATGTATCGGAAGACCGTAAGAACTACGGACTGATTCTCATAGACACTGTGAAAGGGAATATGACGCTGGCAGCTCTTAGAAACTTCTTTTCCAAAAGAGGTATTGTTAACAAGAATGATGAAATCATTTCCGCAGAAAACTACCGGAAAAAAATTAATGTTAAGTCTAATTCCATCAACCAGTCAGTCAGCTCTCTGTCTGGAGGAAATCAGCAGAAGGTCGTCCTCGCCAAATGGATGCTGACCCAGCCTGATATCCTGATACTTGATGAACCCACCCGGGGCATTGATATTGGCGCCAAGTATGAAATATACTGTGTCATCAATGATCTGGCAAAGGCCGGAAAGGCCATTCTTGTCATATCGTCAGAGCTTCAGGAGTTAATCGGAACCTGTGACCGCATCTATGTCATCAACGGAGGGCATATCTGCGGAGAACTTACCAGGGAAGAGGTTTCACAGGAAAAGATTATGAAGTGTATCATGGAAGACAACGGAAAGGAAGAATAAAGATGGATAAGAAGAAAACAGTTAATATTAACATGAAGCAGTATGGTATGATTCTGGCTCTTATAGTAGTTTTCTTAATCTTTGCGGCAATGACCGGCGGAAAAAACATGTCTCCGGCAAACATTAACAATTTAATCATGCAGAACAGCTATATTGTAATTCTTGCGGTAGGCATGCTTCTTTGTGTTCTGACCGGTAACATTGATCTGGGGGTTGGTTCCATTGTCGCCGTGTGCGGAGCGGTTGTGGGAATTATGATCGTAGATTATAAAACCAGCATGTGGGTGGCAATACTGGCAGCATTGGCTATAGGTACACTCTCCGGTATGTTCGTTGGATTTTTTGTGTCTAAGCTTTCCATACCTCCCTTTATCGTAACACTGGCAACCATGCTTATGGGGCGTGGGCTTACCTATACTCTGTTAAAGGCACAGACCAAAGGTCCGCTTCCGGCAAATTATACCTACATAGGCGCAGGATTTCTTCCAACTGTAAAAATCCCCTTTGGAGGGGGAACACTGGATCTGGTATCCATCGGTGCGGCACTCATCGCATTTGCCTTCATTATCCTGTCGGAAATCAGAAGTATAAAAACAAAAAAGAAATACGATTTTCCTGTTAATCCGCTGTGGCAGACGGCTGTCAAGGTGGGCGTAGTCATGGTTATTGTGTGGTTTTTCTTCTATAAACTGGCACGTTACAACGGAATTCCCTTTGTCCTCGTTATTATGGGACTTCTGGTTGCCCTGTACCACTTTATTACCAGCAAGACTGTGGCAGGAAGGCAGATCTATGCATTGGGTGGAAATGCAAAAGCAGCCCGCCTGTCCGGTATTAATACGGAAAAAGTATTTTTCTGGGTTTATACCAATATGGGAATCATGTGCGCAATTGCAGGAATCGTTCTTTCCGCAAGAAATGCATCGGCAACGCCTAAGGCAGGAGACCAGTTTGAGATGGATGCCATTGCTTCCTGCTATATCGGCGGTGCTGCAACTTCAGGAGGAATCGGAACCATCATAGGAGCGGTTGTAGGTGCATTTATCATGGGAATCTTAAACAACGGCATGTCTCTTTACGGCTGGTCTACGGATATTCAGAAGATCGTAAAAGGCGCTGTGTTATTAGGTGCAGTTACGGTTGACTTATTATCCAAAAGGAAAAAATAATAAATGACAGTGGGAGAAAAGATGCAGTCTCAGGAAGCAAAATATATGGCTGTTGTAAACTGGGTTATGGAGCAGATTCAAAGCGGAGTGTTTAAGACAGGGGATAAGCTGCCGTCTGAAAACGAACTGAGCCGTGAGTTTGAACTGAGCAGGCAGACCGTCCGTCATGCCATTGATGTGCTGGAGCAGAAAAATATGCTCACCAGAATCCGGGGAAGCGGAACGTATTTAGGCGTGGGAAACCGGGAAGTGAGAAAGGATCGGTATCAGAATATTGCGGTGATCAGTACCTATGTGGACAGCTATATTTTTCCGCCTGTCTTAAAAGGAATTGAAAAGACATTATCAAAAGCCGGCTATACCATGCAGGTAGCATTTACAGGAAACAGGATTGAAAAAGAAGGAGAAATCCTTGATAAGCTGCTGAAAAAAGGGTTCATTGACGGGCTGATCGTGGAACCGGCGAAAAGTGCGCTCCCAAATCCAAATCTGGATTCCTACCGCAGGCTGGCGAAACGGCAGCTTCCCGTTCTGTTCTTTAACAGCAGCTATCCCCAGCTGCCATTTCCCTGTGTGGCACTGCATGATGAACTGGTGGCCAGGAAGGCTGTTGAGTATCTGATCCGTGCAGGGCACAGGAGAATCGGCGGCATCTTTAAATGTGATGACGGGCAGGGGCATCTTCGTTATCTGGGATTTGTAAAGGCAATGAAGCAGGCTGGTTTCGGCATTGACAGAAGGGGGATCGTCTGGATTGATTCGGAGAGCCAGAATGATCTGGAATCCTGGTCCGACTATCTTTTTGACCGGCTAAAGGACTGTACGGCATTGGTCTGCTATAATGATGAGGTGGCCTATATGCTGTCAGGAATCTGTATGAAAAGAGGAATTCTGATTCCTGAAGATCTGTCCCTGGTCAGTATAGATAATTCAGAGCTTGCTTCTCTGGGTGAGGTTCCCATTACTTCATATCCCCACCCAATGGAGGCCCTGGGTAAAAAAGCGGCAGAAAATATGATTCGTATGATTGAGAATCCCTATTTCGATGGGAATTATCTTTTTGATTCCGAGGCAGTGGAACGGGATTCCGTTCGCGTCAGAGTATAGGAGGGGGAACATGAGTGAAGATAAGAAGAAGCAGGGGGAGTCGCCTGCACCAATTACCCTGTTTTTAAGACTGGTGGGAGGCGGATATTTAGTATGGCTGGCATTTCAGCTGGTGCCGGATCTTCTTATCTCTTCCGGGTTTAGAAACATAATTCAGCTGGTCTTTATGATATTGTTTTTTATTACGGGTTCAATTCTGATTATCTGGTCATTAAAGAAAATACTGCTGAAAGGACCAGCCCGGACGGAGCCATTGGAGGAAGAAGAACAGGAGCACATATAATAAAATTTAGGATATCTGGAACCGGATTCCAGAAAAATGAATCTGTTTTTACATTTCTTTTACGAAACTGTGGTTACAGCAGTAATTGGAAAAGGGTATAATCGGATTTACAGAAACCAGAGTTTCTGAAATTGCAAAGGAGTCCGGTAAATGATAAAAACCTATGTGGTAGATACCAATGTTCTGATTCAGGCCCCTTACGCCATCAATTGCTTTGAGGATAACCGGGTGGTTCTTCCGGTAGCAGTACTGGAAGAACTGGACCACTTAAAAAAAGCTGAGGGCGAAACAGGTGCCAATGCAAGAAAAGCCATAAGACTTTTGGAACAGCTGCGTCATCAGGGAGATTTACTGACAGGAGTACAACTGGAGCATGGAGGAACAATAAGAATTGAAAAAAACTTTGTAGATGTTGTACTGCCTGCAGACCTTCCCGATGACAAAATGGATAACCGCATTCTCAAGGTGTGCAAGGGGCTTGAGGGAGAGGTTGTACTGGTAACAAAGGACATATTGCTGCGTATTAAAGCGCAGATCATCGGGATTCGGGCGGAGGATTTTACAACCGAGCAGGTATCCGGACGTGAGGAGCAATACACAGGAAGAATCGAGGTTTTTGCTCCGGAGGAAAATTTTAAGGATTTCAAGAAAAAAGGAATTTCTACAGACCGGGTTTATGTAACCGATGGGTCGGGGGCAAAAAACAGCCCTAAGCTGTGGGAGAATCAGTTTGTGATTTTAAAAGCGGACCAGTCAACGAGAAAAACGGTGCTGGGACGAGTAAATGGAGATAAAATAGTACCGCTTGATTACCTGAAAAGCAGGCCTTACGGGGTGGCCCCCAGAAATGCAGGACAGTATTTCGCCCAGGAAGCCCTGATGCAGCCGGCAGAAACAGCACCGTTAGTTATTATTAAGGGCATGGCAGGGACCGCAAAAACCTTTTATTCTCTTGCTGTCGGACTTGAAAAGGTTCTAAATAATCCAACAGGGGAATACAGGCGGATCATCGTCAGCCGGCCCAATGCCCAGTTCGATTCAGACATCGGATTTCTTCCGGGAGATGAGCAGGAGAAGATCTCCCCTCTGATGAGACCTGTGATTGACAATCTGGAACAGCTCATTGATTCCAATGAGGAAAAACGATATGAGAATGAGGATGAACTGGCTGGAAAAATAGAAGAGATTTTTGCCAGAGGTATGATTAAGACAGAAGCCCTGACCTTTATCCGCGGGCGTTCCATAGTGCAGACCTACCTGATTATCGATGAGGCCCAGAATATGACACCTAATCAGGTAAAGGGAATCATAACCCGGGCTGGAAAAGGCACTAAAATAGTACTTCTGGGGGATCCAAATCAGATTGACCGCCCGTTTCTTGATGAGCGGACCAACGGACTCAGCTATGCTGCAGAACATATGAAAGGAAGTTCTTTGTGCTGGCAGATCACTCTGCAGGCAGAGGAATGCGAACGGTCTGTGCTGGCAATGGATGCGGTAAAGCGAATGTAGAGTTCTTAATTTCCATAAGGTTTCCCCGGTAAATGAACCAGGGAAACCTTATATACATAAACAGACGGCAAGATTACTAATCTCTAAAGGTAATTGTATAATAAAGAATCACTTGTTTATTACCGCAATGGCAGGTACAGCCTAAAAAGACTGTACTCTCCTCGTTGAAGCAAAAACCAAAAATGTGGCCAAAAAGGTTGATTAAGAACAAGAAGAAATTTAATTCTCTCTCTAACTCACTTGCGCTACAATAAGAAAAAACTTGTGCATACCATGTTTTACATGGTCTGCGTTCACAACATCTGGGGATGTCCCAGTCAATGTTAAATTTTTTTCTTAAGAATTCCATTTTTTCAACATCTGATTTTCCTTCTATTGATTTTAATACGTCTGATTTCAACTCTTCTAATGCATTTTCCTGTATTTTCATAACGACATCGCGCCCCTCAAGACTTGTTTACAATATTATAATATTCCTGATAAATTTTTTTGACACAAGCCCAAACTGATGACTTAAGCATATGGAATGCCTATTTTATTATGTTAAAAGTGGAAAATGGTATTGACAATTTCAATCTACAAATGTAAACTAAATTAGTAGTTTACATTTGTAGATTGAATAAGAAGGAGAATCAGCATGAAGTCCGTATTAAAAAAAATAATGATTACAGCATTGGCAGGTATTGTATTAACGGCGATTTTGTTAATATCAGCCTGTAACACTAAAACAACAGGCTGGGTACAATCAAATGGAAAGTGGTATTATTATGATGAGAAGGGAGACATGGCAAAGAACACGGTTGTAGAGGGACATAAGTTAGGCACTGATGGTGCAATGGTTGAGTCACAAGTAGATGAAGCATTAAATATGGAAACGGTATCTATGGAGGAGCAGTTAAATCAGCCTGATGGCTGGTATATAAATAAAGGGGAGAAGGAACCAAAGTGGCACTACATTAAGGATCATGCATACGTAACAGGCTGGCTGAACCTGGAAGGCAGCTGGTTTTATCTGGACGATCAGGGTGCAATGATTCATAATACAACGATAGAAATTGAAGGCAAAGATTATATATTTTCAGAAGCGGGGATATGTACCAATAAAGAATGATAATTCTGAATTGACAAAAATATCTTACAGGTATAAACTTAAAAAGAAATTTACAAATGTAGACCATAAAAGGAGTCATATAAATGAGCACACTTCCTAAAATATCTGAGGCAGAATGGGAAATTATGAAATTAATATGGAAGTCAAATCCATTAACTTCAGAAGAGATCATTAATCAGTTATCCACTAAAATGATGTGGTCAGCACAGACAATTAAAACATTTATAACAAGGCTTATTAAAAAAGGAGCCATAGGATTTGAAAAAAAGGGAAGAATTTATTACTATTATCCTTTGCTTTCTGAAGAGGAATGTATCAGATCAGAGAATGAATTTTTCCTGAAAAAGGTTTATGACGGTGCCCTGAATATGCTTTTTACAAAGTTTTTGGATGAAGAATTGTCACTGGAGCAGATTGAGGAACTGGAAAGTATTCTTAAGGACAAAAAGGTAAAAAATTCATCTGATAGCAAGGAGCCGTTAAAGTGAAAATTGATACGATGAAGGTGATCTGCTCATGGATTGGTTAGTTCGTGTTTTTTTGTGTATTTTAAAATCTTCATTCACAGGAAGCATTCTTATTTTAGTGGTTATTGGAGTTTTAAAAATATTCAATAAGAAAATCAGTACAAGAGTGAAAAACTGGATATGGATTCTGGTGCTTATAAAAATACTCATACCTGTTTACGGCAACGCGGATACAAATATTTTTAGTATATTACAGGAAAACTATGGAAGGACCAATCAGTCTGATTTGATTCCAGATTACAATCAGCAAAATGCCGGTGTAAATTACGGCCAGGTTTCAGCGTCAATAGATGAAAATAAGGATTTTCGTTTGATTTTATTTAAGTCAATGACCGTTATCTGGATTGCCGGTTTTAGCTTTTTAACCTTATCTCTAATTGTATCTCAGCTTAAATTCGCCAAAAAGACGAAAGACGCCGCATGTGATATTGAGATCGATAATCTGATTAGAAAGTGTAATATAAAAACCAGGATTCCGGTATACTTGTGTGATGACATAAAAAGTCCCTGTATATCAGGAGTGTTAAGACCCAGAATTTATATTCCAACCTATGTGTTGCATATGAACGATAAAAATCAGCTCTCCTACATTTTACTGCATGAATTAATACATTATAAAAGGAAAGATCTGATCTATAATTTTTTTGGAATCCTTGCACTTTTTCTGCATTGGTTTAATCCATTTGTGTGGATTGCAGTTAAGAAGATGAATCTGTGCAGAGAATGTGCCTGTGATGCATGCGTTCTTGAACTTCTGAATGAAGAAGAGAATGTGGAATACGGAATGACTCTTTTAAATCTTTCGAAGTTATATAGAGTTACACGTCACGGTTCACAATTACCAGTATTTTTTGAAACAAAAACCCAGATACGTGACAGAATCTGGTTAATAAAAGGGTTTAAAAAGGGATCCTATAAGATAAAGGCAAGCGCTGTATTGGGATGTACAGTGGCTGCATTTGTAATACTTACTAATAACATACCTGTTTATGCCTTAAATGCCGAAAATATATTTATGGATGATGTTACAGTCGGTTGGGTTATATCAGATGGAAACTGGTATTACTATGATAACCATGGAGTAAAATTAAAAAATACTGTTGTAGAGGGACATGAATTAGGTGCTGACGGTGCAATGGCAGAATTGCAACCGAATGCTGTACCTGCAAAGAACACAACGCAGGTCAGCAATCAAATAAACCGCCCGGATGGTTGGTACATAAATAATCAGCGCTGGTATTATGTAAAGAATCATTCCTATGTCACGGGTTGGTTGAATTATAATGGAACATGGTTTTATTTAGATAAGCAGGGAGCCATGGTTACCAATACAACCCTGGAAATTGACGGAAAACAATATGAGTTTTCAAGTAACGGCGAGTGGCTGAGCCGGTAGAAAACAGGCAGATAAAATCAGACAAATGAAGAGTCTGATTTTATCTGCCTTATTTTATATTATGAGGAACTTCCTATAAATTAGTTGATTTCGGAAGACTGAAAATAAATTCAGACCCTACCCCTTCGGTACTGACCACATCGATATTTTCTCCGTGAGACTGGATAATCTCCCGGACGATTGCAAGGCCCAGTCCGGTTCCTTTTTTGTCCTTTCCTCTGGAAAGATCCGTTTTATAGAATCGTTCCCATATCTTTTTAATACTGTCCTTTGGAATACCGATTCCCGTATCTTTGACGGAGACAAAGATTTTTTCATACTTGCCGGAAGCCTGTATGTAAATGGTGGAATCGTTATGGCTGAATTTGATGGCATTGTCAATGAGGTTATAAAGGACCTGCTGGATTTTTCCAAGGTCTGCATGGACCATCTGAATGCTGTCAGAGAAGGTGAGATCAAAGGTAATGTTCTTTGAATTACAGGTACCTTCTAAAGAAGCGGCCGTATCTTTAATAACCCGGTTAATATCAAAATTGGTCCGGTTTAAATATCCTTTGCAGTCAAGGGAATTAAGGGTCAGCATGCTCTGCGTCAGTTTATTCAGCCGTTCCGTCTCAGAAATAACCCGGTTTAAATACTTTTCATGCATCTGAGTTGGAATTGTGCCGTCCAGTATCGCTTCTAAGTATCCCTTGATTGAAGTAAGAGGGGACCTGAAGTCGTGAGAAACGTTGGCGATAAAGGTCCTCTGGTATTCCTCCATCTTATTGATCTCATCGGACATGTAATTGAGAGTGGCGGCCAGGTATCCCATCTCGTCCCTTGTATTTACATCAATATGATGAGTTAAATTGCCCTGTGCATATTCATTGGCTCCGGCTGTGATCTTTTTCAGAGGGATGTAAACATTTTTTGTAAAGACCAGCAGGATAATCAGAGAAAAGCCGAATACTACCGCTGAGGTAATGTATACAATATTTAAAATCCCATTTCTCTGGGACTGTAAATCGGACAGGGGAAGATGAATAACCACATATCCGTGAGTGGTATAGTTTCCTGTTATGGGGGCATGAACACTTAACACATCATAAGGAAATTCATTGTAGTAATTACCGATTGTGTAGGATTTATTCCCCATAATGGTAGGATCAAAATTCGCTATCATATCCCCTTCCTTACCTGGCTGCAGGCTGTCGGATACGATCTTACCCTGGCGGTCCACAATCCATATGCGTCCATGGAGATAATCGGCTTCATTCACAAGTCCCGGATAGGATGAGGAAAGCTTCATATCCTTTCCGTGATACATGCTGCTGAAGGATGTGGCAATCTGATTGGCTTCGTCATACAGACATTCCGACTGCTGGCGAAGGAGGTACTGGTCCGTGATCCTTGAAGAGAAGGATGCGATGGTTACAAAACCTAAAAGACCAAAGAGTAAGTAACCCATGATAAATTTGTAATATAAAGAGTGTGTCATTTTATGTTCACCTCAAACAATAGCGTTTTATATAAATGTTTAGTTGTATATTTTCGAGTATCTGATGCAACAAGTATACATCTTTTTAGTATTCATGTCATTCCTTATTTTCATTTGTCTGGAGTGGATAAATTTTATATTAGCATTGAAGTGAGCCTGGAGATGATATAATATGAAAGCATGGAAAATAAAGGAGGGGAGATTGATTGTGTGACAAAATATAAATATAACCGGGTTTATCAGTTCTGTACAATTGCATTTTCATTAATAATTTTAATGCTGCATATGGCTGCATTAGGGTTTGTTTATCGTTCTCTCAATATCCTGTTAAAGTCTAATGACATAACGTCTAAGGAAGTAAAGAAATTAATGCTCCTGCAGGCTGATAATCTGAAAAGATATTCAGGCTATTTTACAAATGGTTTTTTCATATCCTGTTACTTATTCTTTATTTTTACCGGAGTTGTCCTGCTGTTAAGAAAGATTAAATTAAAAGACCTTTTGATTGGTGACATAATATTTTGTATCATTCAGGTTTTAGGGATCGGGCTTTTTATACAGTTATTTAATGTTTATGGTTTAACAGAGGGGTATGGCAGACTAAGAACCATTTTCAGGCATGAGCTATTGTGGTTCGTTATCATTGTTCCAATAGTGTTTCGCTTATTATATGATATAGTTAGAAATTATAACAATCACCCAGGTAAAAATGACAGTTAAGTGAAACTGAAAGAGGGGCTGCCGCAAAATGCAAGGAAAATTCATTTTGCGACAGCCTCTTATTAATCACCTGAAATTACCTCTTGACCTCAAATTTATAGCCAATCCCCCATACGGTGGAAAGTGCCCAGCCAGAATGGTCCTTGATTTTTTCTCTCAGACGCTTGATGTGAACGTCCACGGTCCTGGTATCGCCGATATACTCATAACCCCAGATATGGTCCAGAAGCTGTTCTCTGGTAAATACCTGGTTGGGAGAGGAAGCAAGGAAATAAAGAAGTTCCAGCTCCTTTGGAGGCATTTCGATAGAATGCCCCATATAAATAACGGAGTAGTTGGTTAAGTTTACAATCAGATCCGGATATTCCACATAGTCACCCTGTTGGTCTGTGTGAGAAGCGGCAGCAGCAGGAGATGTCTGATACCGCCTTAACACTGCCTTCACCCGCGCCACAAGCTCTTTGGAATCAAAGGGTTTAATCATATAGTCATCAGCGCCCAGTTCCAGACCCAGTACTTTATCAAATACCTCGCCCTTTGCTGAAAGCATGATAATGGGTACCTGGGATCCGGTCCGAAGTTCTCTGCAGACCTGATAGCCATCCATACCTGGAAGCATTAAATCAAGCAGAACCAGGTTGGGCTTGAACTCAGGAAAGACCCGAAGCGCTTCCTCTCCGTCCCCAACGATTTCTGTTTCGTAGCATTCCTTTAAAAGATATAGGGAAATGAGTTCTGCAATATTGCTGTCGTCGTCCACAATTAATATCCGCTGTTTCTCTGCCATAATGGATCCCCCGTTCTAAATTTATTTAAATATAACAATGGTTACTCCGGAATCTCCTTCACCGAAGACACCTAACCGGAATTCTTTTACGTATTTTAATCTCTTTAAGTGCTTATGGACCGCATTTTTTAAGGCACCGGTACCGCGACCATGAACCACCCGTACCTGGGGAAGATGGGCAAGATAAGCATCGTCCAGATATTTATCCAGCTGAGGAATCGCTTCATCTGTGGTCATGCCGATTAAATTGATTTCAGGTGAAATGGAGAAGGATTTGGACATACGGGTAGTACTGCTTCCGCTTCCTGACTTCTTAGCTCCGTTGTTTGAAGGAGCCGAAACAGAATCATCATAGAGCAGTTCCAAATCCGATATGTTAACCAGTGACCGGAGAATGCCCATCTGAACGTATAAATCACCCTTGGCATTAGGAAGGGAGTTTACGGTTCCGTTTAAGTTCATGCTTAAAACCCTGACTCCGTCTCCCAGCTTCAGTTTTTTCGGATCAATACCCTTTCCGGAACTTTTCTTTTCTTTCTTTAAAGACAGAGAAGAATCCACATCCTGAAGTTTATTTCTTAACCGGCTTCGTTCTGCCTCCAGTTCCTTGCTGACTCCGGAATCGGAAGCCAGCTTGTTGATCTGGCGTATGGTCTGATCCGCCGTGTCCTTGGCATCCCGCAAGATTCTCTGGGCCTCTTCCCTGGCATCTTTAATCATCTTATCCCGGCGTTCGTCAAGCCGCTCCTCTTTCTGGGTTAAGCGTGCTTTTAACTGCTCCACTTCAAGCTTATAGGAGGCGATCTGAATCCGTTCTTTTTCAATCGTAACCCTGTTCTCTTCCAGATGTGTCAGCAGATCTTCAAATGTCTCATCCTTTGCTTCCAGATGATTTTTTGCCTCATCGATGATATATTCCGGGAGTCCAAGCTTCTTTGAGATGGCAAAGGCATTACTTTTTCCTGGTACGCCGATCAGAATCCGGTAGGTAGGCTGCAGCGTTTCTACATTGAATTCACAGCAGGCATTTTCCACGCCGGGAGTGGTAAGGGCAAAGACCTTTAATTCACTGTAATGAGTGGTTGCCATGGTACGGCACTTCATATTGTGAAGGAAAGAGAGGATGGAGATTGCCAGGGCGGCTCCTTCCGTAGGATCCGTACCGGCTCCAAGCTCATCAAACAGACAGAGAGAATTGCTGTCTGCCTTGCTTAAGATCTGTACGATATTCGTCATGTGAGCGGAAAAGGTACTGAGACTCTGTTCAATGCTCTGTTCATCACCGATATCCGCAAACACTTCATCAAAAACTGCCAGTTCCGAACCGTCAAATGCCGGTATATGAAGACCGGACTGTCCCATCAGGGTAAACAGACCAACCGTTTTTAATGATACTGTCTTACCGCCGGTATTGGGACCTGTAACAATTAAAAGGTCGAAGGTCTTTCCTAAGTGAATGTTAATGGGAACAACCTTTTTCGGATCCAGCAGAGGATGACGTCCGTCTTTGATGTGAATTTCATGTTTTGTGTTAAAAACAGGTTCACTGGCGTTATAATGTTTGGCCAGCGCCGCCTTTGCAAAGATGAAATCCAGTCTGGTAAGAGTATGGAAGTTTGTCTCCAGCTCTTCTAAATATGGTGCCAGCTGATTGCTTAAATCTGCCAGGATCATCTCAATTTCTTTCTGTTCCTGGATTTCCAGAGCCCTTAAATCGTTATTCAGCTTCACAATTGCCATAGGCTCGATAAAGAGTGTGGAGCCGGTAGAAGACTGGTCATGTACCATTCCGGAAACCTGGGATTTGTGTTCGGCCTTTACCGGGAGGCAGTATCTTCCGTCTCTCATGGTAATAACCGCATCCTGTAAGTAAGAACGGCTGGAATTTAAAATTGAATTCATCTGTGTGTGGATCTTATCATTGATCGAGCGCATGGAACGTCTGACATGGTGGAGTCCGGGACTGGCATCATCGCTGACTTCTTCCTCAGAAATGATACAGCGCTTGATCTCGTTGTTAACAGGAGTCAGTGGTTCCAGTATACGGAAAAATTCTTCCAGAGAATCTTCGGAAATCTCCTGATCCTCATGGCGGCCATAAGCCTTTGCTTTTGCCGAGGCAGTGAGGATAGAGCTGATGGATAAAATCTCTATGATTCCGAGAGAACTCCCTACCTCCAGCCGTTTTAAGGAGGCCCGGATATCCTTAACACCTCCGAAAGAAATTCCGCCCTTCTGACGGACTCTGGTGACTGCATCGGTGGTTTCACGTAAGGAGGTGGTTATTTCCTCATAATCCGTGGATGGAACCAGTTTACGGCAAAGTTCTTTTCCGGATTCACAGGAGGCATATTCAGTGAGCTGCTCGATTATTTTGTGGTATTCTAATGTTTTCAGTGCTTTCTGGTTCATAAATTATACCTTATTATTCTGCTTTCTTTATGGATAATTGACCGGTATCATAACCGGTTCCTGAATAATGGGATCGGTTACAGTATAGCATAGGAGAGATAAAAACTGCAATCCTCTGGTTTTTGTTTTCCTGGTTATTATGGTTGTTTCATATGTTTTTCTTGCATAAAACCGGGAAGAACCTTATAATAGTACTTAGGTCTTCTGAGAAGGAGGGTAAGTATGCCGGAAAATAACGGGCCAGATGATAGAAAGGCGGAGCCTCGCCGTTTTATCAATGAAAAGATTGTAAAACAGCCCATGTCAAAAAGGGATATGCTTAAGAGATTTCTGGGTCTTTTAGTGACTGCAGTTATTTTCGGAATGGTTGCGGCGGTTACATTTGTCATATCCAGACCTGTAGCTGAGAGATTACTTGTGGGAGAATCCACCGGTGAGACGACTCCGGTGACCATACCAAAGGATGAGCCTGAGACCGTTACTTCTGCGGCTGAAACCGCTTCAACTGTGGCTGAGACGGAACCGATAGAGGATATTCTGAAGTCTGCCATGGAAAAATATCCATTTTCCGTGGATGATCTGAGTACTCTATACGGAAGCTTAAAATCTGTGGTACAAAAGGCGGACAAGGGAATCGTTACGGTTCATTCCGTAAAGACTCAGACGGACTGGTTTAATAATCCGGTAGAAAACTCAGGTCTGTTTTCCGGAGTGATTACTGCATCTGCTAACCAGGAGCTTCTGATATTGACGCCGGAAGGTGCGGTAGAAGATGCGGAAGCGATTCGTGTTGCTTTTTCCGACGGAACAGAAGTTCAGGGAAAGATTAAGCAGACAGATAAGCTGTCAGGTATGGCGATCGTCAGCGTTTCTACAGCTGAACTAAACAGGTCCCTGCTGGAAGAGATTAAGGCGATTGAACTTGGCAATTCCTATTCGGTTAAGCAGGGAGATATTGTAGTTGCAATCGGAGCTCCCGCAGGAATGGTTCATTCCACCGGATATGGTTTTATTTCTTTTATAACAAAGAATGTACAGACGATAGATGGTATGACCAGAATCCTGTATACGGATGTCAGGGGGAATGCCGGAACCGGTACATTTCTCATGAACACTTCCGGTCAGATTATCGGATGGGTGACGGACCAATATAAGAACGACAGCAGTAAAGATATGACGGCAGCCATGGCCATATCCGATTATAAGAGTATTTTGGAAAAGATGAGCAATGGTGCGCCATTCCCGTACTTTGGAATCAAAGGTCAGGAAGTAACTTCGGTCATGAACAGCAGCGGTATGCCTCTGGGAGTCTATGTGGTGGAAGTGAATACAGACAGCCCTGCTTATAATACAGGAATACAGAGCGGTGATATTATCACCGAGATGGGCGGAGCAGCCATTGTTACCATGAAGGATTTTCAGGTGGTTCTGGAAAAATCCAGTCCGGGGCAAATCATTCCCGTGACTGTATCCCGTAATGGACGGGAAGAATATAAAAAGATACAATATCAGGTAACCATCGGAGCCAGGTAAATATCCTGGCTTCCTTGTTGCTGTCAGTGAGATATGGAGGAAAAAAATGAAGTATATTGAATCATTCCGGGAAGGAATGCATGTTTCTGACGTGTTTTTATGCAAAAACAGGCAAATTTCCCTGACAAAGTCAGGAAAGGAGTACGGCAACCTGATACTTCAGGATAAAACCGGGACTGTAGATGCTAAAATCTGGGATCTGGGATCCCCTGGTATCGGAAACTTTGAGACTCTGGATTATGTATACATAGATGCAGATGTAACGGTATTCCAGAATTCCAATCAGCTGAATATTAAGAGAATCAGGAAAGCGGAAGAAGGAGAATATATCCCGGGAGATTATCTTCCTGTTTCTGCCAAAGATATAAAAGTGATGTTTGAAGAACTGACAGGCTTTATCCGTTCTGTAAAAAGCCCTCATTACAGAGCACTTCTAGAAAGCTTTTTTATAGAGGATGCAGCATTTGCCAAGGCGTTCCAGTTCCACTCTGCAGCCAAAAGCGTACATCATGGATTTGTAGGCGGACTGCTGGAGCATACACTGGGTGTAGTGAAGCTTTGCGATTATTATGCTGGATTCTATCCTTTGATTAACCGGGATCTTTTGCTGACGGCTGCCATGTTTCATGACATTGGAAAGACAAAAGAACTTTCCACATTTCCTGAGAATGATTACACCGATGACGGACAGCTTCTTGGCCATATCATCATCGGAACAGAGATGGTGGGAGAGAGAATCCGTACTATTCCCGGATTCCCGGAGAAGTCTGCTACTGAATTAAAGCATTGCATCTTAGCCCATCATGGAGAACTGGAATACGGTTCCCCGAAGAAACCGGCTCTTTTAGAGGCTCTGGCTCTTAACTTTGCGGATAACACAGATGCAAAGATGGAAACGATGATTGAAGTGCTGAAAGCTGCAGGGGATAATAACGGCTGGCTTGGATTTAACAGACTGATGGATACAAATATCAGAAAAACTACAAACGAGATCTAGATTATAAGGTGCATAAGGAAGCGGTTTTTCCTTGGCACCTTTTTTGCATGCAGAGATGTACGGGGAATTTTAGAATTTCTTTCGGTTTCTCTGTCAATCAATTTAAGAATGGTATTTTATCCTAAGAATGTAGAGAAAACATATAGGAGTGAGGTATAATAAATGCAGGGAACGCTGGGAGGAATCAGCGGATTATGATAGATAAGGAGAGATCACATGGACGCAAACCACATCTTATTAGTTGAAGATGACAAAGAAATCAGGCAGGGAGTTGAAATATACTTAAGAAGTCAGGGATACGAGGTGTTTCAGGCTGCAGACGGTTTAGAAGGCCTTAAAATACTGGAGAAGGAGGAAATCCATCTGGCGATTGTTGATGTCATGATGCCGCGGATGGATGGAATTACCATGACTGTGAAGCTGCGGGAAAAATTTGATTTTCCAGTGATTATTCTGTCGGCCAAGTCAGAAGAAGTGGATAAGATAATGGGTTTAAACATCGGAGCGGATGATTATGTTGCAAAGCCCTTTACCCCCATGGAACTCCTTGCCAGAGTGAATTCCCAACTGAGACGTTATAGGAAGTATATGGATATGCTGGAAGCGAAGGAACAGAAAGAGAAAAGCAATGTCTATTCCATCGGAGGGCTGGAATTAAATGAAGATACGGTTGAGGTTACAGTAGATGAAAAACTGGTGAAGCTGACTCCCATTGAATTTAAGATCCTTGCGCTTCTTCTGAAAAATCCTGGAAGGGTATTTTCGGCGGAAGAAATTTATGAAAGAGTCTGGAATGAGCGGGCTATCAATACAGATACCATTATGGTGCATATAAGAAAAATCCGGGAAAAGATTGAATTAAATCCGAAGGAACCGAAATATTTAAAGGTGGTGTGGGGAGTTGGATATAAAATTGAAAAACAGGCATAGAATCAGTGCGCTTCTTGCGGCTGCAGTTGTTTTTTCAGCGGCGTTCGTTATGGTGGAGCTGTACCCCTTTTTTGAAAATGAATCTTCACGGAACGGAGCCCCGGTATATGAAGAAAATGCTTTTTTAAGGCACCTGGTTTTCGGCAACTACGTTCTGGCAATGGAAGATGCGCAGGCAGAGCAGAATAAGATACTTTCGCCCTTTCAATATTTCTTACCGGAAGCAGAGACAGAGCTGAAAGCCGGAAGCGGCGGTGAAAACCAAAAGAGCGCTGTGACACCTGATGATGAGATTTTTACAGATGACGGGGATGAAAAAACTGAATATTTAAGGAGTCTGCGCAAGAATTGCATCCGGGAATATGAAAACTGGAACCGGTATTTCGGGAGCATTCGAAATTCCATTGATTATCAGATGATAGATGAAAACGGCAAAGTGATACTGGATCATTCAGAAGGACGGTTTATCCCCAACAACAGCCATTACGTGTTTCAGGCAGTTTTGCATTACGATGAACTGGGACGCATGGATATATCCTGTGTAAGAGGTGAGAATACAGCTTACTTACTCAATAAGCTTCAGGATTTCGGCGATGCAGATCCCATGGAGAGTTATTACGATGAACAATACTTTCCTGAAGGAAAGTTAAGGCTTTCCAATCCCAGAAGTGTGACATTTGCCTATGGCATGTCGGAGCAGCAGATTTCTGCTTTGAAAGATACCAACGGTAATATCTGGACTGCTTATGAGAACTCGGGAAGTGTTACCCGTATATTTATCGGACTGATTTGTGCAGTGGCTGCTCTTGCCCTGTTCATTTCCTGCTTTGATGTAACGCTTGCAGACAGTGCTGCTCTTTTAAGAACCCCCTTCGAACTGGTGGCAGGCATCGGGGCAGGCGCGGTTGCCTTTGGCGCAGGGCTTACCAGCCTGGTTGCTGTGACAAACCGGGGGGATTTATACAATGCTCTTTTACGTGCCAATTTTCTTCCTGTGGTAGCGGATATCATGGTAAAGCTGTGGAATTTTCTCTGGTGGCTGCTACCATTTGCTATCATTTACTGGTCCATCCTGTGTATCAGAGATGTGTTTCACATCGGTATCGGCCGTTATTTAAGGGAGAGAACCATATGCGGGCTGTTCTGGGGCTGGGTGATAAGGAGTCTGAGAAAATTGTTTGGATATCTGGCAAACATCAATTTGCAGGATAAATCAGACCGGACAATCTTCAAAATTGCAGCAGTGAATTTTATTGTTCTTACTGTTTTATGCAGCCTGTGGTTTTTGGGTATCGGTGCAATATTTATTTATTCCATTATTCTGTTTTTTGTTATGAGAAAGTACTACCTGGATTTAAGCAGCAAATACAATATGCTGTTAAAAGCAACCAATCAGATTGCCGAAGGGAATTTAGAGGTAGTAATTGAAGAGGATCTGGGTGTGTTTGAAGCATTTAAGAAGGAAATACAAAAAATACAGAGCGGCCTTAAGGTGGTGGTTGATGAAGAGGTAAAAAGCCAGAAACTTAAAACCGATTTAATCAGCAATATGTCTCATGATTTAAAGACACCACTTACTGCCATAATAACCTATGTAAATTTATTAAAGGATGATCATGCCACTCCGGAACAGCGCAAAGCCTATATCGATATTCTGGAACAGAAATCCATGCGGTTAAAGGCGCTGATTGAGGACTTATTTGAAATCAGCAAGGCGAACAGCAATAATGTGACTTTGGATCTGGAGGATGTTGATATAGTCAGTCTGTTAAAAGAGGTCAGTTTTGAGCTTTGTGATAAGATTGAGGAATCAACCATTGATTTTCGCTGGAACTTACCCGACGAGAAAATTATACTTTCTCTGGACAGCCAGAAGACTTATCGTATTTTTGATAATCTGCTGACCAATATCATAAAATATGCAATGCCTGGAACGCGTGCTTACATTGACATGAAAAAAGATAATGACTGGGTCGTTATTATATTAAAAAATATCTCAGCTGCAGAGCTGACCTTTAATCCGGAGGAAATAACGGAACGTTTTGCCAGAGGTGATCAGGCCCGCAATACAGAAGGTTCCGGCCTTGGAATGGCAATAGCCAAAAGTTTTGTGGAGCTGCAGAACGGAAAACTTACCGTTGAAACAGAGGCTGATTTATTCCGGGTGACGATACGATGGCCTATTATGTAAGGATATGATTTTCAAAAATAGTAATAAAATAAAAATAATTTCCAAAACTTCTTGAAAACCGGAAAATAACTGTTTATACTGGAAGAAAGATCAGAATCGGTCTGTCACACCAGTACAGTAATCCGGAAGGAGAGAGGAGTACGAATATGATAATACAGAGCAAACGCGTCTGGATCGCGGGACAGTTTATTCCGGCACAGCTTGAGCTGTCAGAAGGAAAAATTTCAGCAGTGAACGGGTATGGAACCCATCCGCCAGATCATGATTATGGAAACAACCGGATTGTACCGGGGTTTATTGATATCCATACCCATGGAGCATATGGTTATGATACCAATGACGGAGAACCCCAGGGACTTAGAGACTGGGTTAAAAGGATTCCGGAAGAGGGGGTTACTGCACTTTTGCCGACGACAGTTACACAGATGCCCGGAGTTCTGGAAAAAGCAGTTTCCAACATAGCAGATGTGGTGAATGAAGGTTACGAAGGTGCTGAGATCCTGGGAATTCATTTTGAAGGACCTTATCTGGATATGAAGTACAAGGGAGCACAGCCTCCGGAGGCCATAGCAAAACCCTCCGTAGAGCAGTTTGAGAGTTATCAGAAGGCGGCTAAAGGAAAGATTAAATATATCACTCTTGCACCCGAACGGGACGAAAACTTCGCTCTTACAAAATACTGCAAAAAGCATGGTGTAGTGGTGAGCATGGGACATTCAGCTGCCACGTATGACCAGGCTCTTATGGGAATTGCCAATGGAGTCACTTCCATGACGCATGTCTATAACGGCATGACACCCTATCATCACCGGGATCCGGGACTGGTAGGGACCGCCCTCAGAGTACGGGATATTTACGGGGAAATCATCTGTGATGGCTGTCACAGCCACCTGGCAGCCTTAAATAACTATTATACGGCAAAAGGCAGGGATTACGCCATCATGATCAGCGATTCCCTGAGAGCCAAGAATTGTCCGGCAGGAGGTCAGTACCAGCTGGGCGGCCATGATATCGAAGTCAGGGAGAATGGCCTTGCATATTTAAAGGGAACTAAGACCATAGCTGGCAGTACCTTAAAGATGAACATGGGATTAAAACTCCTGGTGGAAGAAGCCATGGTGCCCTTTGATTCTGCACTTAATTCCTGCACCATAAACCCGGCAAAGTGTCTTGGAGTGGATGACAGGAAAGGGCGTTTAAATGCCGGATACGATGCGGATCTTGTAGTGCTGAATGATTCTTATGATGTAGTGGAGACATATTGCAGAGGAATGAGAATGATTGACAGGAAGCCGTGTTAGCATTTTACCAATGGTGCCGCATAACAGTCATCAGACGGCTGTTATGCGGCACCATTATATTGTAAACAGATCATAAAATCCGGACATTTTTCAGAGCCCCTGTTTTGGAAAACTCTGTCCATTCGCATACATTCACCGCATGATCTCCGATTCGCTCCAGATATTTGGCAATCATCAGCAAATCGATACACTGGTCAATATGCTCGGTAGACTGTTTTAATAAATCTACTACATCAACCTTTACCTTACCAAACAGCTCATCAACCACATCATCCTGCTTCTCGATTTCTTTTGCTGTATCCAGATCCTGTTTGATAAATGCTTCAATGGATCTGCGCACCATTTCTCTGGCTGCAGTTGCCATGGAAGGAATATGGCGGACTACATGATAAACATGCTCCCCTTTAATGCGAAGTATCAGTTCTGCAATATCAGATGCATGGTCTCCAATTCTCTCCAGATCCGTAACCACCTTCAAAGCACTGGAAACTACTCTTAAGTCACCGGCTACCGGTTGCTGACGAAGAATAAGGGAGAGGCAGCGGGCTTCTATGGAGCGCTCTAAATCATTAATGGTACGGTCTCCTTTTATGATGTCCTCCGCTTTTTCGAAATCCTGATCTTCAAAGGCGATGAAACACTGCTCAATTGAATTTTCCACTAACCGTCCCATTTCCTTAATATCATCATTTAAGAGATTTAATTCATGTTCATAATTTACTCTTGTTGTCATGTCGGGTTCTCCTTTAATTTATTTAAAAATTTAAAAATGAATCAGCCGAAACGGCCTGTAATATAATCTTCAGTCCTGGAATCCTTAGGCGCTGTAAAAAGCTCAGTTGTAGGAGCGTACTCCACAACCTCACCAACCAGAAAGAAAGCGGTGTGATCAGCAATACGGGTTGCCTGCTGCATGTTATGGGTTACGATTGCAACGGTATATTTTTCCTTCAGTTCATCCATTAGGTCCTCGATTTTCAGGGTGGAGATAGGATCAAGGGCTGACGTGGGTTCATCCATCAACAGAACCTCCGGTTCTACAGCCAAAGCTCTTGCAATGCACAGACGCTGCTGCTGGCCGCCGGAAAGACCAAGAGCTGACTTTTTTAACCGCCCGGATACTTCTTCCCAAAGAGCTGCTCCTTTTAAGCTTTTTTCCACAATGTCATCAAGTTCCGATTTATTCTTGATACCGTGAATTCTGGGTCCGTAAGCAACGTTGTCATAGATACTCATGGGAAACGGATTGGGCTGCTGGAACACCATGCCGATTTTTTTGCGCAGCAGTGTGGTGTCTACCCTTGAATCATAGATATTTTCTCCATCTAAAAGGACTTCCCCTTCAATTTTAACATTGGGCACCAGATCATTCATCCGGTTTAACGTTTTTAAGTAAGTGGATTTTCCGCACCCGGATGGTCCGATAAATGCGGTGATTTTGTTGGTGTAAAGTTCCAGGTTCACATCCTTTAAGGCGTGATTGGTACCATAATATAGATTTAAATGGCTGGATGATATTTTAATTGTATTGGTATTCACGATTCTTTCGCCTCCGTGTTGAATTTATGGGACAGATATTTTGCGAGACCATTAATGGCAAGTACGATAACAAGCAGTACCACCGCTATTCCAAATGCCTCATCGTATTTGGCTTTCTGCATGCATAAGTAAAGCTGGATCGTCAGTGTACCGCCGGATTCAAATATTTTACCGAGAAAGCTTCTGGGAAGGATATAACCGCTTCCTGCTGTAAAAAGAAGAGCAGCTGATTCGCCTACAATACGCCCGATTGCAAGAATAATTCCTGTTACAATACCTGGCATTGCGCTGGGAAGTAAAATAGTACGGATCATATACCATTTGGTTGCACCGATTCCCAGAGCACCGGAGCGGTAGCTTTCAGGAACTGTTTTTAATGCTTCCTGTGTAGTTCGGGTGATCAGCGGCAGAACCATAATGGATAAGGTTAGTGCGCCGGTGAGTATGGAATAACCAAGTCCCAGGGTTGTGCCAAAGAATACATATCCGAAAAGCCCGAAAATGATGGATGGAATGCCGGAGAGTGTTTCTGTTGTAAATTCGATGGTACGGACCACTTTTCCGCCTTTCGCATATTCGTTTAAATAAATGGCGGAGCCTACACCTATTGGGGTGGCGATAACCAGCGTGATTGCCACAACATAAAGAGTATTTACTATATTTCCAACAATTCCGAAAGTTCCTTTAATCGTGCTTGGCACTGTAGTCAGGAACTCAATACTCAGTTGGGGTACCCCCCTTACAAATACGTATCCCATAATGCCGATAAGTATAAAAATGGAAATGAAAGCGCATAAATAAATAAGTAAGGTTAAGAGAGAGTCTGAGACTCTTTTTCTGCCATTATAAATACTATTTACAACAATGGAATCTCTATGAACGGGGATAGTGAGATCATTTGTCATTTTTGTCCCCTCCTTTCTTTAAAAGGCCGTTTAAAATCACATTGATCATCATAATAAATACGAAAAGAACCAGTCCTATTGTGAAAAGAACCTGCTTATGAAGACCTGAGGCGTAGGACATTTCCGATACAATGGCTGTTGTGAGGAAGCGGACAGAATGGAAGGGAAGTGGAAAGTTCACAGAACTTCCTGATACCAGACTGATTGCCATGGCCTCACCGATCGCTCTTCCTGTACCCAGAACAATAGCTGTAATAATACCTGATTTTGCAGCAGGAATTACCACATGAAAGATAGTCTGAATTTTTGTTGCACCTAATGCAAGGGAAGCGCTTCTAAAATGCTGGGGAACAGAGCGCAGTGCGGTTTCGCTGATATTAATTACAGTAGGCAGTATCATAAGAGCCAGCACCAGAACTGCTGAAATTAAATTCGCCCCGCCTGTAAACTGATGGGTAGGAGAGTCCTTAAAAATCTTCAGCTCCAGATCATACATAACAGGATTCAGAATCAGGATTCCCAGAAGGCCATAAATGACAGAAGGGATTCCTGCTAAAAGTTCCACTGCGGGACGAACGATATCGGCCAGTTTTTTAGGGGCTACCTCTGCCAGAAACACGGACGTCATAACCCCGATGGGCACACCGATTAATATTGCCAGGGCAGTCCCCACAATAGAGGTTAAGATAACATACAGAATTCCAAAGCTTGGTACGGCCGCGTCCGGTTTCCAAACAGAACCAAATAAAATATCCAGAATTCCGACTTTGAATAAAGCGGGAGTACCGCTTGTTAGCATATAAATACTGATTGACGCCACAGCCAGAACAGCAAAGAAGCCGCAGATCGTAAAAATCACTTCTGCAGCATGTTCAATACCAGATTTACTTCCGTGACCGCCAAATATGGAATAAGACTTTGATTGCATATCATGGCTCCTTTCGTGAAATGGGGACGTAGCGTAAGCTTACAGCTGCGTCCCCATGCAGTACATTCATGATGTGAAAAAACGATTATTTCTGTTCTGGTTAGTTAGCTGGGATTAAGCCAACAGATTTTACTAATTCTTTTCCTTCATCAGAATGGATATAATCAAATAATGCTTTTACGTTGTCGTTCTGTTTGGAAATATCACCTTTGGTTGCCATAACAAATGGACGGCTTAAGAAGTAGGATCCTGCTTTAATATTCTCTGGTGTAGGATCAACGTTTTCCAGCTTAAATGTCTTTACAGTTTTGTCAAGTACATCAAGGGAAACGTAACCGATGGAACCCGGGGTAGATGCTACCTTTGCCATTACTGCGCCGGTGCTGTCAAGTTCGTTGCTGTATTTGCAGGCATCTTCCAGTTTTAATAACTCTTCAAATGCACTTCTTGTACCAGATCCGGATTCACGTCCGATTACTACGATAGGCTGATCAGCGCCGCCTAAGTCTTTCCAGTTGGTAGTTGTTCCGTTATAGACGGCAATCAACTGATCCTTTGTCAGATTTTCAACTTTATTAGCGGGATCGGTTACAACTGCAATACCATCAATCGCTACAATATTTTCAACAACACCTTTTGCTTTTTCTTCATCTTTTAAATTACGGGAAGCATTTCCGATATCAGCAGCGCCGTTGGTAACAGCTTCAATTCCTGCTCCGGAACCAACGAATTCAGCCTGAACGGTAACACCAGGATATTTTTCCATAAATACTTCACTTAAAGCAGTTGCAAGTTTTTCCATTGAGGTAGAACCAACCATGCTGATGGAACCCTTTAAGTCTGCAGTTGCTTTAGCGGTGGTTGTTGCAGCAGCAGCGGTAGTAGTTTCGCTGGCAGCGGCAGTAGTCTCAGCTGCTTTTGTTTCGGCAGCAGTAGTCTCAGTTGTACTGTTACTGCATCCGGCTATTGCTCCCATTGTTAATACTGCCATACCGGCAGCAGCAAGTATTTTTACTAAATTTTTTTTCATAATCACTTTCTCCTCTTTTCATTTAATATTGCTTTCGCTTACATCATGGAGTATAGCAGTCAGTCTGTGTTTCTGATATCATGTTTTAGTATAGAGTCTGTAAAGCTTGTGTAAAACACTATAATTGATGTATAATTCTTCATAACTAGTATTTGCAGAAAAGAGCTTTAAATTCATAATCATTTCTATTCTGTTTCAAAAATGCTGAAATTTCAGATGAAATACGGAAAAATCCCTTTATTCTTTATAAAAATAGCGGGATGGACTGGACAGAATGGGAGCAAATGTGGTAAATTGTTACGTGCATTTTATTATAGAAGTAACAAATGATGATTCCGTAATATTTGAAGAACGGATACAAAGGATACGAGAATGGAGGACGTTTTCATGGGAGCATATCAACTGAAAATCACGATCAAAGGAAGCAAGCCGCCGATTTGGAGAAGGATTCTGGTACCTGAAGGAATAACGTTTGAAACACTTCACCATATGATTCAGGCGTCATTTTGCTGGTCCGGCCAATACCCGTATCAATTTGAGTTTCGTTCAGAGAAGATACGGGCAGCATCAGATCAGATAGAACATACTGGTCAGTACCGGTATGATTTGGTAACGGAACGCATTGACGGGCAGATATCAAAGGATTCCAAATTTACATATGTATCTTTTGGTGCAGGCAGTTTGGAATTTGTTATTCAGACGGAAGATTACTTAAAGGAATGTCAGGAGACTGCAGCAAGAGTCATTAAATATAAGGGCGAATCGATTCCGGAGACTTGCAGCAGCCTGGAAGAATACGCAGGTCTTATGGAAGTTTCATCCGATAAAGGGATGGAATATGATATGGCGGCAGTGAATCTGCGTCTGGAACAGATGGCTGATAAATCTGAAGACATCATCATTTCAGATATATTTGACTGCTACGATAAAAACAGCATTCTTGAAATCGCAAAAAGACATCATTTGGATGGTGTCAGCAAGTTAAAAAAAGAAGAATTAGTGCAGAAGACCATTTCTTACATATTAAATGAAAAAATAATGAAGCCTTATTTTCTTTGTGTCCGCGACAGTGAGATGAAAGCATTTGAACAGGTTATATCCGGCAGCACAGAGCTTAATTTTCTGGAAGCAGAAAATATGGACTATCTTTATGCCGGAGGATATGTAACTTCAGGGCCAGACCGCTGTTTTCTGGTTTCGAAGGAAGTAATAAAGGCATATGAAGCATTTAATACAGAAGAGTTTCAGGAAGAACGGTCCCGCATAAGCAGAATCGGAGACTATCTTTGTGCGGCTAATTCCCTGTATGCCATAACCCCTCCGTCTGTTATTCTGGAAACATTTAATAAATATGAAGAGAAGAAGCTGACGTCTGATGAACTTTTAAAGGCATATGAATCTTTAAGACCTTACCGCTTAATGGTAACCTATATAGATGGTAATTTCGTAGATGCGGCATTATCAGAACAAAAAAGCTATACAAACCTTTTGCGTACGCAGAAGAAAGTTCCCTATTATATTCCTGCTCATCAGGAGATCCTCTTCATGGCGGATAACTCCGGATTTTTAATGAGCGGTGAATTAAGCAGGCTGAGTCAATTCCTGGTTTCTGAATTAAATGTGCCGGATGAAATGATTCCGCTCATTCTACGTCAGGTCCAGGCTGAGATCAGTATGGGTGGACAACTCCAGGAAGTTGTAAACGATTTAGAGGCAGCAGGAATTCTCATGGAGTCTTCCGAACATATGGAAAAGCTGGCTGTGATAGTAACTGATATCTGGAATAATACCAGAATGGTACAAAACAGAGGTTATAAACCTTATGAGATGGTGATGAGGGGATTCGATGAAGTAAGTGTTCAAAGGAAGAACATTCAGAAGATCTATCCCAACGACACCTGCCCTTGTGGAAGCGGTAAGAAATACAAGAAATGCTGTGGGAAAAAGGCCTGATCATAGACAGAAATTCCGGAGCTCATCTGCAAGTTGGGATGAGCTCCCTTTTTATCTTAATTGTTATGAAAATTATGTTTTTCAAAATAATCAAAAAAGTTTGAAAAACATGTTGACTTTTGCCGAAAGCTTTGGTAT